>RFJF01000530.1 GCA_003695455.1 Chloroflexota bacterium | reverse complement strand
GCCGCCTATCGGGCCGGACGCGGTGAGTCGCCCCACGAATTTGAGGAGTTGACTTTGGCCCGCTGCCTGCTGACCACCGGCGATTTGGAGGCCGTGCCATCGATCCTGCATCCCCTGTTGAAAACCACCACCGAGACCGGTCGAAATCAAACCCGTTTGGAACTCCTGCTGCTGCTGGCCTGCTACCATCAGGCCGGCGGAGAAACCGAAGCCGCGCAGGAGCGGCTGGCGCAGGCGCTGCAACTGGCCGCCCCCGAAGGCTGCGTTCGCTTTTTTTTGGATGCCGGCCCATCCGTACTTAAACTGCTGTCCGCAGTGCGTCAATTTGCCCCCGAATTTGTGGACAGTTTGCTGGCAATCGGGCAGCCCGAGTGCACGCCGCCCAACCTGCTGGCCCAGTTGCCCGAACCCCTGACCGAGCAGGAGCAGCGGGTACTCCACCTGATAGTGGCCGGCAAATCGAACCGGGAAATCGCCGACGAACTGGTTATCACTGTTGGCACGGTCAAGTGGCATGTGCACAACATCCTGCAAAAGCTGGGTGCAGCCAACCGCCCTCAGGCCATCGCCCGTGCCAGAGAGCTGGGCCTCTAGCCTAACCTACCCTATCCCTACCCCCCAACCCTATCTGTGGGTAGGCGACAAAATCCCCCGCAAATCATACACTGTAGCCATAAAACACCCTCATTTTGAAGGAGTTGACAATGGCTACACAATTTTCCGTGAATGACGGCACCCCCTGGAAAGCCCGCTTTTTCACTATCTGGGGCGGGCAGGCCCTCTCGATTTTGGGCAGCCAGTTGGTGCAGTTTGCCCTGATCTGGCACCTGACCGTCAGCACCGGCTCGGCGACGGTGCTGGCCACGGCCTCCCTTGTGGGGATGCTGCCCGGCGTGGTGCTGGGGCCGCTGGTCGGCACGCTGGTTGACCGCTGGATCATGCTGTTGGCCGACAGTCTCATTGCCCTGGTGACGCTTGGTCTGGCCGTTTTGTTCGCGCTGGATGCTGCGGCCATCTGGCACATTTATGCGGTGATGTTCATCCGTTCGCTGGCCGGCGCGTTTCATGGCAATGCGATGACGGCTTCGACCTCGCTGCTGGTACCGGTGGAGGAGCTAACCCGCGTGCAGGGTCTCAACCAGATGCTCAGCGGCGGCCTGAATGTGATAGCTGCGCCGTTGGGTGCGCTGCTGCTGGAACTGCTGCCCCTGCAGGGCATCCTGTTGATTGATGTCTTCACCGCCCTGACCGCCATCCTGCCGCTGGTCTTCATTCAAATTCCGCAGCCGGAACGGATGGCGCAAAACAAAACCCGGGCCACGGTCTGGCAGGATTTCCGGGCGGGCTTCCGCTATATGCTGGGCTGGCCGGGACTGCTGATCATCGGGCTGATGACGGTGGGCATCAACTTCACCATCATCCCCGCCTTCTCGCTGCTGCCACTGTTGGTCAGGGATCATTTTGGCGGCGGCGCGCTTGAGCTTGGCTGGATGGAGTCGGCGATGGGCGTGGGCATTATCGGCGGCGGGGTGCTGCTGGGCGTGTGGGGCGGTTTCAAACGCCGGATTGCCACCTCGATGCTGGGGCTGGCGGGATTGGGAGCCGGCACGCTGCTGCTGGCGTTGGCTCCGGCCGGGGCGTTGCCGCTGGCTATAGGCGGGACACTTTTGGTCGGCGTGATGAATTCGCTGACGATGGGGCCGTTTATGGCCGTCATCCAGTCCAGCGTGGAACCGGATATGCAGGCGCGCATCTTCTCGCTGATGGGCAGCATTGGCGGCGGTATGGCCCCGCTGGGGCTGCTGATTGCCGGCCCGGTGGCCGACCGGGCGGGGCTTCACACCTGGTTTCTGCTCGGCGGGGTGCTGTGCGTGCTGATGGGACTGGCCGGTCTGTTCATCCCGACGGTGATGAATATCGAGGCGAAGGGCAACGTGGCGCCGGAGCACCTCCGCCCGGAAGCTGAACCGGCGGCCTGAACAAAAAATTTGAAATCTAGGCACAGAAAACGCTTGTGGCCGCCTCTGGCAGGCACAAGACGCTAGCACAATCAAACAAGAATTTGAAGAACAATTTGGAGGAAAAACAATGTCTGCTTATCAATACAAACCCCTGCGCTATTTCCCGGTAACATTTCTGGTGACGTTTACCTTCTTCTTTGCGGGCGCCTATCTTAGCTGGCAGGATGACGGCAGCGGGGGGTACATGTTTCTGTTACTGGCCGGGCTGGTCACTCCGTTTGTGGTCGCGCTGGCAATGATCTTCGGTTCCAAAGATGCCAAACTGAAAAGAGATTTCATCAACCGGCTGGTTAATCCCAAACTCATCGAGCCGAAAATTCTGCCCTTCTTTTTCCTGTTGATGCCGCTGGTGGTGCTGGTCTCCATCGCGCTGTCCCTGCCGTTTGGCGGTTCGACAGAGCAGCTTCAATTGGCCGAGGGATTCTCATTTTCAACGGGCTTTGTGCCGGTCCTGCTGCTGCTGCTGTTGGCCGCCACCTTCGAGGAGTTGGGCTGGCGGGGATATGCCTTTGACAGCCTGGAAAGCCGCTACACCTATTTCACGGCCTCAATCATTTTCAGTGTCCTCTGGTCGCTGTGGCATTTGCCGCTCAGCTTTGTCCGGGATTCTTACCAGTATGAGATTTTTCAGGAAAATATCTGGCACGGGCTTAATTTTTATATCAGCATTATCCCGATGGGCGTGATCATCAGTTGGATCTGTCTCAAAAACCGAAAAAGCGTGCTGGCAGCGATCCTGTTTCATTTCATCATCAATATGTCCCAGGAGGCGTTGGCGATTACCCAGCAAACAAAAGCTATTGAAACCGTCGTTTTAATGGTGGTGACTGTCGTGATCATCATCATCGACCGGAAAATGTTTTTCTCGCGGAAACATCTGGCCGATACCGTGAGGTTAGCCACTCCCGAACGGGTGATGGATCTTCAGGTAGCCGGCAGATGACAGGTTGTTTGCTTGAGCAAGGCATATTTGAAAAAAGCCGGGCCTAATCAGCCCCTCATACGACCGATGGCGTTGAGCCAGCGCTCGTAACCGGAGTCGCGTTGAATAGTGGGCAGGCGCGGTTCAAAGACCGCACACTGCCCCGGCAGTGGCGGCAGTTCCGCCGGCGAGTTCCAGAGACCGCTGCCCAGCCCCGCCAGCAACGCGGCGGCGCGGGCTGTGGTTTCAGTGAAGATGGGGCGAACAATAGGCAACCCCAGCGTATCGGCCTGAATCTGGCAAAAATCATCGCTGGCAGAGACACCGCCGCCTACTTGTAACTGACTGATATGTGTGGATGAGTCGGCCTGAACCCGCTCCAGAATGGCCCGAATTTCATAGGCTACCCCTTCTACAAAAGCGTGGGCAATATGCGCCCGGCTGCTGCCCAACCTCAAACCCAAAACTGCGCCGCGCGCACCCGCATCCTCCACCGGCGAAAAGAGGCCGCTGAATGGCGGTACGAAAATCACCTCGCCCGCGTCCGGCACCGAGGCAGCTAACGGGCCGATGTCTTCCACACGATTGATCAGCCGCGCCTGTTCTACCATCCAGCGCAGGGCGCTGCCGGTGGCGGCCGTGCGGGCTTCCAGGCAGTAGGTGGGTTGATTGCCCAGCAGCCAGGCAAAGTAGGTGTTGATGACATCGGGGTGGCAGGGGGCCTCTGCACCGGTGCAGATGTTGATAAAAGAAGCCGTGCCGTGGGTACATTCAGCCTGGCCGGGTTGGCGGCAGTCGTAGCCAAAAAGGGCGGCCTGTTGATCACCCAGCATGGCCCATACCGGTACGTCGGCGCTGGCACCGGTAGGGCTGGTAACGGCGAGCGTACCGTATGGGTGTATCGTGGGCGCGGGTGCGGGCAAAATTTCCGGCGAGATCGACAGCCGTGCCAGCCACGCCGCCCAATAATCCCCGGCCCTAAAATTGAACAGGCCCAACTGCTGTGCCAGCCCAATCTCCAGCCGGTAGCCCTCCGGCCGGCCCAGCGCCGCCAGCAGCCAACTGGCCGAAAAGCCGATCCGCAGTCGTCCGGCGTGCGCGGCCTCGGCTACCGCCGGCTGGTGTTGCAACCGCCAGGCCAGATGCAGCGCGGAGCTGAACGGCCCTGGGGTGTAGCCCAACCGTTGCCGCCACTCATCGGCTTGAGGCCACTGACGTAGTTCATCCAGCAGTGGTGCGGTGCGCAAATCCTGCCAGGTGATTGCGTTGGCCAGCGGCTCGCCGGTAACGGCATCCCATACAAAGTCGGTGTTACGCTGGCAGGTAATACCACAGGCGGCGATTTCTGTCGGGTGGCAGCCGGCATTGGCAATGGCAGCGGTAATGGCCCACCGCACCCCCTCGACCACGGCAGCGGGGTTCTGCTCTACCCAGCCGGGGCGGGGGTGCAGCCGGGCCAGCGGCTGATAACCGTAGCCGCGCACCTGTCCTGTTTCATCCAGCAACAGGGCCCGGCTGCCGCTGGTGCCTTGATCGATACCGAGATACAGGCTCATTTCTGCAAAGCCAGTTCGATGAGACTGTCCATCAGGGTGGTGGCCACCGGGTCATCGCCGGGCGGGCTGTTGAGCAGGCGAAAGGTAGTAAGTACCACCTGACCCTGGCCATAGCGCCGTACGCCAATAAGTGCGGCCATTTTGTTGACCCACCCCACAAAAATGCCGGCGTAAACGTGCTCCTCGAACTCGGCGGGACTAAAGCCTTCCAACACATAGTTGGGCATCACCTGCTGAAAACTCTGGTCGAGAAACGGCTCACCGGGAATGCGGGCAAATGGCCCTTCGCGGCGTAACCAGCTAAAGGAAGTAACCCAGTAGCCGCTCCAGGGCGTGCCTTCTCGCTGGCGGGGGCGCATGGCTGGCGAAAAAATATCAACGCGGGGGAAAAAGGATCCAACCGCATCGAGGTCATCGGCCAGCAACAGCACCCGACCGCCGGCCCGACCAAATGCAGCGGTTTCGGCAGTAAGGTGGTGCAAAACGGCCACGCCGGCCTCCGTCAGCGAACCGGTCAGTGGATAGCCCAACGCCGACAAGTGTGCGGCCAGCGCAGCGTCGGGTGTCCAGAGGGAAACGAACTGCGGTGGGCCATCGCGCCGCGGGAAGAAGGACAGGTTGAGATGGTTGCGCCCGATTTCCTGCCCATCGGCGTGAACCGTTACCGTCAGCCGGTCGCTGCGGGCGGCATCAAGTCGGGGCGCGGTGAAGGCGGTGGTCTCTACCGGGCGCACCTCGCCCACGGTGATAGCCGCAGACTTGACGTTGCCGTATGCATGACCGGAATCAAGCGCCCAGCGGGTTTCCACTTGCTTGAGCGACTGGCCTTGTTGGTGGGCTACCAGTAAATCAACGTTGACCGGCTGACCGGCCCAAAAAGCCACCCGCTGATTTTTTGGCACAGGAATGGGCAGTGTGTTTCGGTTGAGTAGCGCCAGCGCGCCGGCAAAGACGCGCGGGTTACGCTGCATATCCAGTAAGCCGTTGACCTCCCAGTGAACGTCGGTTAGTTCGGTGATGACGTAACCGTCCATTTGCGGGCAACGGCGGATGGTCTCGATCTGGTATTTGAGAGCGTAATATTGCCGCCACTGGGTCGCATTGATGAAGGGTTGCCAGCCGCCGTAAAGCTGGTCGAAGTGCCAGCGACGAAAACGGTCTTTGATGCCGTGGGGATAAGCCACGCCATCATAAAAGCCCAGGCCGTACTCCATCCAGAACGGCTCGCGGCCGTCAGCATCAATTAAATCATCAACGTTGGGCAGCCCCCACACCCCAAATTCAGAGACGATGAGCGGCTCATCGCCCCGGATGACGGCGTCACCGTTAGGGCTAAAAAGCAGGTCGCGATCGCGGGCGGCGTACCGCTCGATGAAGTTGTCCCATTTGCAGCGGCCATCGGGATGGGCCTGGTAAAAGTGATAGTCGGCAATGTCGGTTTCCACGTGGAAGCTGAGCCGGTTAGGTGAGTTGTCCACCACCAGCCGGGTGGGGTCGAGCCGTTTGAGCCAGTGGACCATCTCCCGCAGCCATGCCCGATGCTGCTCATTCTCAACCAGGTTAGTGCCCCAATCTTCGTTGATAATTGTCCAGATGGCGATGCTGGGGTGGTTCCAATCGCGCTCAACCATGCCGGCCAGGGTGGTTTTGGCCCGCCCGGCAGCCCGCTCCGAGAGATATGCAAAGTTGGGAAACTCGGCCCAGATGAGCAAGCCAAGCCGGTCGGCTACGTCAAGATAGCGCGGATCGGCCACCTTGATATGGTAGCGAATGGTGTTCAGGCCCATTGCCTTGGCCTGGCGCAACTGATCCTCCAGATATTCTGGCGACGGCGGGGTGCAGATGCCGTCGGGGTAGTAATCCTGATCAAGCGCACCACGCATATAAAAACGTTGTCCGTTGAGGTAAAGGTGACCGTCGCGGGTTTCGATGGTGCGGAAGCCGCAGGTGCCGGCGGCAGAGTCGAATGGCTGCCCATTATGCCAGAGGCTAGCTTCGCAGTGGTATAGGTGGGGCGCATCAGGCGACCACGGCAAGGGGTTGTCAACCTGCAGCGTAAGTTCAGCAGTGGTGGCTCCGGCAGCGAGTGGCTGCTGCCGCTCAACCACAATTGCGCCATCGGGGCCGGTGAAGGTGATGTTCAGGTTGACGGACTCATCAACCGGCGCGGTAAAAGTCAACTCGAGGCGGACATTGCCAGTAGGTAAATCCGGGGTTAAGCGCAGCATTCGGATGTGGCAGCGCGTGCGGCGCTCCAGCCAGATCGGCTGCCACAAGCCGCTGGTCTGGCCGTACCAGCTTTGTTTGCCGTGCGGGATTTCGGAGAAGGGGAAATTGGGATACTTTTTGGGGTTGTCGCTGGGGTCAGTCACGCGGACAACGAGGATGTTGGTTTCGCGCAACAGGCGACTCACCTCAAATTCAAAGGGAAGATAACCACCTTCGTGCGAACCCAAAAATGTATCGTTGAGCCAGACCTCGGCAAAATAATCAACCGCGCCAAAATGCAGTATTGCGGCCTGACCGTTGCAAAGCCAGCCGGACGGTATGTCAACAGAGCGACGATACCAGGCCACGCCGGAAGAGTCGCACAAGTCCTCAAAGTTAGCTTGCCAAGGGT
>RFJF01000529.1 GCA_003695455.1 Chloroflexota bacterium | reverse complement strand
TTACGAAACACCGGCACCTGAAAGCGGCCCACCGTGCCCAGCAGCCCCAGTTCTGCGGGGCCAAGCAGCGTGCCTTTGGCCAGCACCCGCTGGCCGGGTTGGATATCCTGCCCCACCGGGCGCACATTGGCCCCCACCGGCGTACCGGATTCCAGAATTTCAACCACACCGTCTCCGGCTTCGGCAAACTCAACCATCACCACGGCATCGGCGCCGGGCGGCACGGGCGCGCCGGTGGTTACGCGGGCGGCGGTTCCCGGCTCAATGCGAATGTTTTCTACCACGCCTGCAACCTGGTCGCCCACCAACCGGCGCGGGCCGGGGCCGTCGGCGGCGACTACAGCGTATCCGTCCACGCTTGAGGCGGCAAACGGCGGCATAGCCTCTGTGGCAACAACATCCTCGGCCAGCACGTAATCCAGCGCATCGGGCAGGGACAGCGTGACTGCCGGCAGTGGGTGAATATGTTGTTGCACAAGAGACAACGCCTCTTCAATTGGAATCATTGGATAGGAAGATTCGAGCGGCATATACCTTCACCTGTAATTTTTTAAACACGGCTAGTATACCGTGTTCAGCCAAAAGCACCAAAAAACCCAAAACCGGTCGCCGACCCGGTTTGGCCCCCGCAGATGTTAGATTGCGGAATTTTGTGCTACAATTTGAACGTTGCCAAAATCCGTATTGGACAAAAACCGTGAAACGAAACCATTTTATTTTTGGCGGCGCGCTGCTGGCGCTGCTGCTGGCCGGCTGGCTGCTGACCACCGACAGCGTCTGGGTTTGGCCGGTGCGAAACACGCTCCAGTATCACCTGCTGGTGTGGCTCAACGGGCCGCCCACCCCGCCCAACCCCGAACCAACCGGCGTACTGGCCGGCGTAGTCACCAATCTTGAACACCGGCCAATTGGCGGCGCGCGGGTGCTGGTGGCGCACCGGGACGGCACCACCTTTTCTGCCCGCACCGGCCCGGACGGGCAGTACCGGCTGGAAGTGCCACCGGGCGCGGTTCGGCCGGTGGCCGGCGCGCCGGGCCACCGCAGCGTGCAGGCGGGCAACTGGGGCGGGTTTACGGTTCGGCCCGGTGCAACTACCAAAGCCAACATTGCCCTGCCGCCGTTGCAGCCGCCCGCCGTGACGCCCGGCACAGATTTGCGGCTTTCTGCACCGGAAACCGTTAATTGCAGCGTGCCGTTTGAAAGTACCGGCGTGCGCCGGGTGGTCAACTTTAACAGCGGCGGCCAGCCCAACCAGCCCATTTTCTACTACACCCCGCAATCCGCCGCCGAATCAGACTCGCTGCCGCTGCTGCTGGCTATTTACCCCGGCCCCGCAGATAGCTGGGAGTGCGCCAGCATTCCGCTGGCCCAGGCCGGGTACGCCGTGCTGTCTGCCGGGCCGGCCTACACGTTTGATCTGGAAAGCGACCTGGACGAACTGGAACGCCTGCTAAATTTTGCCCGCGCCGGAAACTTCCCCGGTACCGACGGCGAGCGGGTGGGGCTGCTGGGCGGCAGTTACAGCACAGTGCACGTGCAGCGCATGTTGCAGCGCAACCCCAAAAATGCCAATGCCGCGCTGCTACTCGGCCCGCCCACCGATTTGTTTGATATGCGCCGCCGGCTTGAAAACGGCTCCTACATTCCGCCGTTTGGGCTGGACAAGGCACTGGTGGCGCTGGGTCTGCCGGATGAAGTTCCACTGCGCTACTGGGATTACTCCGGCGCGTATCACGCCCGGCCCGATTTTCCGCCGCAGTTGATTTTGCACAGCCGCCACGATGAGGTGGTGCCCTACCAGCAAAGCCAACTGCTGGCCGATAACCTGGAAGAGGTGGGCGCGCCGTACGAACTTCACTTTTTTGATGGGGCCAGCCATTATTTGATGGCTGAAGGCGGCGGCGCGCAACAAGTGTACGACATCGCGCTGGAGTTTTTGGCCCGACAACTCAAAACCAAAGGGAGTACATCACGTGAGTGACAACTGGCTGGAGCAGTTGCGGCAAATTCATGACGCCGACAAAATCAAACAGCAGGCGCTGGCCGCCAAAGCGGAACAGGCCGAGCAGCAGAACGCCGCTGCCGAACTTCTGCGCCGGCACCGGGCGCACGAACTGTTGCGGCTGGTGCAAAAAAACCTGTTAGACGGCCAAGGACTGCTGACCGTGGTTGAAAAACCCCGCAAATTTGATCGCGCTATTGTGCTGGCCTGGCAGGGGCCGGTGTCAGATGCCCGCCGGCCCAACCCCAAATCGGGCGAGGATTACC
>RFJF01000528.1 GCA_003695455.1 Chloroflexota bacterium | reverse complement strand
GGTTGGGAATGACCGGGGCAATGGCGTTGAGCGTTTGTCCGGAGGCGGCGCGGGTTGCCAGCGGGCCGGAATCGGGCGAAAAGACGGGCAGGGCTTCTTCCCAGCCGTCGGGCAGTTCGCCGGAAATGGCACGCCGGAACTGGGCGGCTTCGGCGGGGAATTCGGCGGCGTAGGCGTCCAGTTTGGCCTTCCAGCCGGCCTCCCACTCTGCGCCGCGCTCCACGGCTTTGCGGAATTCGGCCAGCGCCTCATCGGGAATGTAGAAATGTTTGTCGGGGTCCCAACCGTAAGCCTCTTTGGTCAGCCGCACTTCCTCTTCGCCCAGCGGCGCGCCGTGCGAGGCGGCGGTGTCTTGCTTGTTGGGGCTGCCAAAGCCAATGTGGGTGCGGCAGGCAATAATCGAGGGTTTGTCGGTGACGGCCTGCGCGGCCTTGATGGCCTGCGCCACAGCGGCGCGGTCATGGCCGTCAATTTGCTGCACGTGCCAGCCGTAGGCCTCAAACCGTTTCATCCGGTCTTCGGTAAAAGCCAGGTCGGTGCTGCCGTCAATGGAAATGTGGTTGTCATCGTACAGGTAGATGAGCTTGCCCAGCTTCATATGGCCGGCCATCGAGGCGGCTTCGTGCGAGACGCCTTCCATCAGGTCGCCGTCACTGACAATGGCGTAAATGTAGTGATCCACCAGCGTGTGGCCGGGCCGGTTGAAGGTGGCGGCCAGAAACGCCTCGGCGATAGCCATGCCCACGCCATTGGCAAAGCCCTGCCCCAGCGGGCCGGTGGTGGTTTCAACCCCGGCGGTCAGCCCGACTTCCGGGTGGCCGGGGGTTTTGCTGTCCCACTGGCGAAACTGTTTGAGTTCGTCCAGCGGGAGGTCGTAGCCGGTCAGATGCAGCAGGCTGTAGAGCAGCATCGAGCCGTGGCCGGCGGACAGCACAAAGCGGTCGCGGTCAAACCAGTCCGGGTTTTTGGGGTTGTGGTGCAAAAATTGCGTCCACAGCACGTAGGCGGCGTCGGCCATGCCCATCGGCATACCGGGGTGGCCGGATTTGGCCTTTTGCACGCCGTCAATAGACAGGGTGCGGATGGTATTCACACACAATTGGTCAAGTGTTTGGTCTGGCATACAGGGGACTCCTTATTTTGAATGGCAGGAAATTCCAGACAACCGGGCCTCAGGCCGGTCACCGGAATTTTAAGGTTGGTATCGGGTTGAATTAATGTTCAGTATTATTCATGAAACCACAAAATCAAGATGCACGCAAATTGGGCCTGACAGCGATTTTTGGCAAAATAGCAGGGAATTGACCTACTAGATAAGGGGTGGTGTCAGGGATGATGCACAACATATAGTAGGCTTCAAGTTGACATAAATTTAAAGATTGTTATAATTAGATTATCAAGCCACCGGAGTACACGCCGATGCCTCAAGAAACCGGCCGTTCTGCCCCAAAAATTGTGTCCAGCAAACCCGCCAACAATGTGGTTCACTATCCCCTCAAAACAGACCGAAACGGCCGGCACGTCAAACACCCCAGCCGGGGGCGCATTAACCTGATTGTGTTGCACTGCAACTGCGGGCGCTCGATTTTTGTGGATGCCGATGAAGCCAGCCAGCTTGACGTGATGTGCAACCGCTGCCACAGCGCCTTTCAGTGGCAACAGCTCACCTTTGCCGATTTGAACGCGGCGTGATTCCAGAGTACAGACTACAGAATACAGATGGCCGGGGTAACCCGGCGTTTTGTATTTTACGGCTGATGTGACACTATTCAGCGTCTGCTGCACGGTTCTTCCAGTTGATTTTGCGCTGGCGGGCCGAGGGCGTTAAATCCAGCGGTACGTTGCGGGCAAAAATCAGGTAGCCGGTGTGGCCCACCATCATATCCTGCGGACGCAGCCGGCCGGGAGCCGGTTTGTAGCGGCGCAGGAGCAACTCTTCTACCTCAATTCCCCCAAAATTTTCAACCTTGAGCGCGTTCAGTAATTCAGAAACCTGGTTGGTGGTCGGCAAAATGGCCCCAAAAAAGCCGCTGGGTTTGAGCGCGCTTTTGGCCTGCGGCAAATATCGCCACGGCTCTTTCACGTCCAGAAACAGCGAATCCACGCCGTTTTCCGCAAAGCCGTCGGCAATGTTGCCCTGCGTAAAGGTCACCACATCGGCCAGCCCCGCCTTTTCCAGATTGGCGCGGGCGTTAGCCAGCATTTCCGGGCGGGCTTCGTAGCTGTACACCCGACCGGCGGGGGCCACAAAGCGAGCCAGCGCCAACGTAAGCGCGCCGCTGCCGCAGCCGGCCTCGATGACGCGGCGGCCCGAAAAAATGTTGAGTTTAAAAATGATGCGCCCGGCCTCTTTGGGGTAGATGATTTGGGTGTTACGTTTCACACCCTTCATCAGTTCCGCCACCGATGGTTCAACCACCAGATAGCGGTGGCCGGTGGTTGAGATGATTTCACGGCCCAACGGCTGGCCTATCAAATCATCGTGCTCAATGATGCCCTGGTGGGTGTGCTGGCGGTGTCCGGGGCGGAGCCGGGTGTAAAAACGTTTGCCATCCTCGCTGATGAGCATTACGGTATCGTTGGGTTGAACGGGTATATCAATTGCCAATTATCAATTACCAATGACCGATTATCAATGAACGAACTCACCCGGCTCAATGACGAAGGTATCCATAAGCCTGAAAAGGCCAGGCTAATTCAAAAGAAAAGAAACAAATCCGGCACTTTATGAATTCAGGGGGTTGACAACTTGAAAACGTAAAACGTAATTTTACGTTTTACGCATTACGTTTTATGGATTGCAACGTTACTGCCTGAAATACGGTGGAACCACAATTCCTTGTTTCTTAGCAATGACAAATGGCGCCTCTGTTCCTTTGTAACTCAGTGACCTGTCATTTGACTTGAATTTGAGCCGGATTATACTGCGCTCGACCTTATTTCACAAAGGGAAAATGATGACCCGCGTCAATTTACACGGCCTGACCCTGCAATTTGAATCCGGCAACCCGGCCCTGCGCCGGCGATTTTCTGCCGTGTACGGCCATCTGCCTCCGGCAAACGCCGCCCGGCCCAAAATTTCCATCCGCTGGCAGTTGCTTAATGCCGCTGCCGCACCGCCGCCGCCCGACTGGCCCGTTTTGCACAGCGACCCGCTGGTCAGCACCTTTGGCGACGCGCGGCGGGTGGCGGTGCGGATGCCCAAATACGGGCTGATCACGGTTGACCTGGCCTCGGGCCGGGTGACGGGGCAGGTCACGCCCAACTGCCTGTCTGTGAGCGGTGCGTTTGAAGATGTGATGCTGATTTCGCTGGCGCCACTGTACCGGCGGCGCGGCTGGTTCCCCCTGCACGCCTTTGCCGCCCGGCACCCCAACGGCGCGGCGGCGCTCATTTCCGGACAGATGGGCGCGGGCAAAACCACCACCGGGCTGGCCCTGCTGTGCGCCGGCTGGAAACTGCTCAGC
>RFJF01000527.1 GCA_003695455.1 Chloroflexota bacterium | reverse complement strand
CTGGAAGGTTTCATCGGCTTGCGTGGCTTTGAGTACCGGGAATCCGCCGCCGGGGCCTTGTACCCAGGCTGCGTTTTGTTCCGGGCTCATAATCCAGTTGATGTAATCGTGGGCGGCTTCCGGGTGTTTTGCCCCAACGGGGATAACAAAACCGGCAACATCAACGCCGCAGCCCGGTTTGTGGCCTTCAACAGAGATGAATGGAACCAGCATAACGTCCCCCGCGGCAATGGCATCGAGCATATCCTCGGCGCTGCCTTTGTCATATTTGGTGCCGTTGGGCGCGCTCAGCGGGTTAACGTAGCGGTAGCCAAACAAACCGGTAGGGAATGAGCCGGCCGAAGCATCTTTAAACGCCTCTTCTTCCTGAAAACCACCGGCAAAGGCAATTTCCGGCACATACCCCTTGGCCACAATTTCACGCAAAAATTCAATAGCGGCAATGTTTTCCGGGGTGTTCAACAGCATGTTGCCCTGGCCGTCATCAAGCTTGCCGCCAAACGAGGCAATGGTGGTCCAGATGGCGCGGGTCAGCCCCTCGCCGCTTTTATCTGTTGAACCAAAAAAGGTGATGGCGTACAACCCTTCGTTTTTTAACCGTTCGGCTTCTTTCATAAATTCGTCGGGGGTTTTGGGGTAGCCGTTGGGAAAGCGGTCTTTCCAGACATACACCAGTTGAGGCCGCTGAGAAATGGGGATGCAGTAAAGTTTGCCGTCAGGCCCTTTGCAGGCCTCTACGGCATTGGGGTCAAGATCAGAAAACCATGATTGCGCCTGGGCCCACTCTGTCAAGTCCTGCACAGTACCGTTCTGGTAAAAATCAATGATGTCCTGCGTGTTACTTACTTCAAACAGGTCAGGAACATCGCCGCCGGCCTGTACTGCGGCAACCAGTTCGGCGGTCATTTTGTCAAATGCTTTGGGTTGATTGACCCAGTTCCATTTGCCCTCAAATGCCTTGTTGAATTGGGGGATGGTATTGCGCAGATATTCATTACCCACGCGCTCATCGCTGGCGGGGTCTTCATTATTTTGGTCGTACTGGTACCACGTGACAAAATCCTGTACCTCAGCCGGCGCATCGGCAGCCGGCGCACCGGCGGGCGCGGCGCCCCCACCGCAGGCTGCCAGCGCCAGGGCCAGCATGCCTACGAGTGCCAACAAAAATAATTTACGCTTCATTGTAATCCTCTCCTTACCTGTCTTGATTGTGTCAGACTAATTTTTGGCTTTGAATGATTTTGGACAGTGTGTTCGAAGCTTCCGCATCCCTCCTTTTGTGACAATGTATGTTTAATACGTGTGGGCAAGCCAACGGCAATGCATGCCGCGGCTTGTAACGGTGGTCCTTTGAAAACCAGAGCAGTGGATGGTGGAAGGTTTGGGAAAGCTGACCGAAAACAGGCAGTGGTGGTAATTAATAAAAGGGGTGGGCGCTGACTTGCAGCGTGGTAAAGTTTGGCCGGAGTTGGTTTTGTATTAAATCTGGTTGGACGACCGGAACATGGCATATATGCGCGCAATGGTACTTTTAAAATGGTGCATTGCCTGCGAACACATTTGCCAGTCTTCATCATCAACCTTTAGACAGAGGTACGAGATAAGGGGATGTGTATATGTATAGCAAACTTTGTATGTCTTGAGTTGACAAAATCATAACACGAAACGCGCTTTCACACAAAATGATTGAATCCATTTATTGGGTTAAATCCGGTAATTATCACCCATAAAAAAAGGGCCGGGATACTTCCCGACCCTTTGGGCTGCGGTTCAAAAATATCAGCCGATTCCGTACATATCGTGGACAAACGGCAAAAACCCAAGTTTTTCCAACCGGTTCAGCGGCGCGCGGAAGGTAACCTGTACCACGCCGGGATGCCGGCCAATTTCAATGGCCCCGGTGATTGTGGCCCTGTTTTTTACTTCCGGCACGGTCATTTCCAGCAGCCGGGCGGCTCGCTCCAGCCCGTTGTCGGTGGCGGCGTTCAGGTCCGGCCCGGTGCCCACCACGGAAATGGGCGCAGATTCTTCAATATGACTAACGCCCCACTGGTGGGCCACGGCTTCGGCCTGGGCGCGTTCTGCGGCGGTGAGCGGGCGCGCGGTAAACGGCAGGTCCTCGAGTACCGGGAAGAGGATGGGGCCGTCAATGTTCAGCCCTTTCAACACATGTACTTGCAGCGTGACCGTTCCAGACACGTCACAGGTGTGTCCGGCAATTTCGCCGTCGCCTTGCAGGGCGTGCATATCACCCAGGTACACGCCGCCGCCCGGCACTTTGACCGGACAAATCAGAATAGCCCCGGCCCGCGCGGCGTCAATATCCATGTGTCCATCAGTGCGGTGCGCCAGTTGTTCGGCGGTGATGCCGTATTCGTGCGGTGCGCCAATCAAAAAAGAGCCAAAATCGCCGGCGTTGTGAGAATCTGGCATGGGGATGGCCGGCGTGGTGCCAAGTTGCCCCATGAATGGCCGAAGCCGGGCCACCAGCCCCACCAGGTCATGCGGGGCAAAGGTGAGGATGGGGTTTTGAATCGATTTTTCCGGTAATGCGGCATACGTGGGTGCGTTGCGGGCAATCTCCTCGGCAGGCTGCTGGTGAAGCGTTACCCCCACACCACGGTTGCCGTCAAAGGCAATGGTGTAGCCGTTGGTAAACGTGAAGGGAGTAACATCGGCGCCGCACTTGACGCACCGAATAGCCGTTTGCCCAATGCCCTCAACGCGGGTTTCGGGGTACAGCGTGCCGCAGTCCGGGCATTTGCCCGCCACATACGGGTCACCCAAAAAACGGCCTTCCATCCATTGGTCGTTGCCGGATGCCGTTGCCAGCGAAGTCACCGTGATGTCTTTAATGCGGATGGCAATCGCATCGCCCACCTCTGCTCCGGCTACCGCCACCGGACGGGTTACCTCGTGGCCGCCCCGAATTTCCGGGGTAATCATTGGCCCCCAGCAGCCGGGTGCAGTGTTGGCAACAATGTGTCCGCCATCGCGGACCGGACCCAGCATGGGGCGGTTCGGATCCAGAATACCGTCCACAAATTCGGCCACAAACACGGTTTCGTGGGCCTCCGGCAATCCACCCCTGTCAGAAATTTTTTCTTCATACGTTTCACGCAGTGCCATTTTTTGCCTCCTTGCAGTTAAAATTGGATAATTTGAATGTTAACCGCCGGCAATCGGCCGTAACAGGGCCACTTCTTGCCCGGCAGATAATTGCTGGGTAGGTGACGCATGGTGCCCGGAAATAATGGGTACAACGTGGTTTAAATTTTGTTGCAGGGCCGGGTGTTGTTCCCGAAGAATGGTAATCAGGTCGGCTACTGTGGCATCTTGCTCAAGTGGAACAGTGAGGCGGGGTTTGCCCAGAATATTTGCCATGTCAGCACTCAATCTTACGTTAACCATCATAGTTTGAGCCTCCATGGTCAATCACAAATCACACATTGCAAGCCGGATAATCTGCAAAAGTGTGCTTGCAGCAGTACCTCAACCGTCTTCAGTGGGGCAGAAAATATGAATTTGCAGATTGGTTCGGTTCAGGAATGAAAATTGTAGAAGGGGAAAAATTCAAATCCGGAGGGTGATTTTGCAGACGGCAAATAGAAATGAATGGCGATATTATGCCAGATGGAACCGGCAATGTCAACCAAAATTTCTGGCAAACTGTGTAAACCGGCCGCAAAAAGCATCCCAAAGTAAGCCGGCTCTGCGGATAATCTGCACAAATTCTGCAGATTCACGGCGTATAATGGGGCTGTTGTGGGGTAGCCTGCAAACGCAAACAAAAAGTCAGGAGAATGTTGATGTTTAACTTTTTGAGCAATATTTTTAACGATATGCACGCGCTCATTGTCCACTTTCCCATTGGACTGCTGGTGGTCAGTTTTGGGTTGAGTGTTGCCGCCCGATTTAAACCGGGCTGGCTTATGGCCTCGTGGGTTACGTTTGTGATTGGCGCGCTGGCTACGCTGCCGGCAACTGTTTCTGGCCTTGCGGCACACGCTCCCTACGAAGGCACAGAACTGGCCGGCGTGATTGAAACGCATCAGCTTTTGGGGTTTGCCACCACGCTGATATTTGTGGGATTGTTGGTTTGGCGGGGGTGGCAAATGCGGCGCGGCAGTGATATTGGCAGCACGTGGTCTTTTAT
>RFJF01000526.1 GCA_003695455.1 Chloroflexota bacterium | reverse complement strand
CGTTTCCGGGCCGTTAAAAGCGAACGCAACTTTGTATCGGCCATTCTCAACACAGAGAGCGCGCTGGTGCTGGTTCTCAATCCCGGCGGGCGCGTGCTGCGAGCCAACAAAACCTACGAACAAAACATTGGCTACACCATTGATGAAATCCGTGGGAAACCCATTTGGGATTTACCGCTGGCCCCCGGCGAAAGCCAAAAACTGAAAACGGTGTTCAAACGGGTGCAGGCCAACCAATCCTCCGTAGAGCTTGAAATCCGGTGGCGCACCAAATCTGACCAGCAGCGGGTCATCTCCTGGGCGGTGAACGTGCTGCACAACAACCTGGGCAAAGTTGATTTTGTCATTTTTACCGGGGTTGATATTACCGGCCAAAAACAACTGGAAGAACGTCTGCTGGCCATTCACCATTTGGGGCGCGAACTGAACCTGCTGCGCGATGAAGTGGAAATCTGCACCATTGCGCTGGAAACCACATCCTTTCTGCTGAATATTAAAAGCGCCGGCTACGGGTTGCTCTACCAGCCAACCGGTAAACTTGATTACCACTACTACCCCAAGCGCGGCGTTCCCAAAACCATCGAACTGAGCCTGCCCGTGGATACCGACAAGCGAATAACCGCCCTCAAACGGCAGCGGCGGTCGGCCAACGGGCGGGATGAAACCGGTAAACTTTCGTTGCAACGGCTGCCCAGCCCGGGCTGGCTGACGGCATTTATGCAGGTTAAAGACCGAATTATTGGCGTGCTCGATGTGGAGAGTTTTGACCCCCACCAGTTTTCTGCCGATGACCGGCAATTGCTGCAAACTTTGGCCGACCAAACCGCCGTAGCCATTGAAAACGCCCGCCTGTACCACGAAACCCAAAAACGGGTTGAAGAATTAACCACCCTCAGCCTGATCAGCCAGGCTGTCACGTCAACGCTTGACCTGGAAGAAACGCTCACGCTGGTTATCAACCACACCATCCGCATCATTGACGCCGAAGCGGCCTCGGTGGTGTTGAGCGACGACGACAAAAAAGAGCTGGTGTTTCAGGCCGCGTCCGGAGGCATTGCCAACCAGATTCACGGCATGCGAATGCCGGCCGGGCAGGGCATTGTGAGCTGGGTGGTTGAACACGGCCAATCGGTGCTGGCCCCGGATGTTGCAAACGACCCGCGTTTTCTCAACACGCTGGACCAAATGACCGGCTTCACCACCCAATCTATTTTGTGCGTGCCGCTACAATCCGGCGAAAAAGTGTTCGGCGCCATCGAGGTGGTCAACAAACGGCACGACACATTTACCGCGCAGGATTTGCAGTTGCTCAGTTGGCTGGCTACCCCCGCCTCAATTGCCATTGACAATGCCCGGCTGTTTCAGGCCGAACACACGGCGCGACAACAGGCCGAGCGGCTTCAGGCAGCTACCGCCACGCTCACTTCTACCCTGAATTTGGACCAGGTGCTCAACGATATTCTGGTGCAGCTTGAAAGCGTTATTCCCTGTGACAACGCCTACGTATTTTTGCAGGATGAAGATTGGCTCAAGGTTGTGGCCTGGCGCGGAATTTCTACCGAAAATCGGGAGGTGATGGGCAGCCGGTACCCGGTGAAATCGCTATTTTTTCAGGAAATTAAAAACACCGGCTACCCCGTAATTCTGGATGACGCCCGCACCGACCCCCGCTTTGTGGGCTGGATGAACAACAAATACGCGCGCGGCTGGATGGGCGTTCCGCTGATGGCCCAAAAAACCGTCATCGGCTGCCTCACGCTGGACAGCCAGAATCTGGCCGCCTTTACCCACGCCGACGCCGCGCTGGCCAAGGCCTTTGCCAACCAGGCCACGGTAGCCATTCAAAATGCGCGCCTGTTTGAAGAGGTGCAAACCAGCCACGCCCAACTTGAGCAGCTTTCGCAGCGATTGGTGGAAGTGCAGGAAACCGAGCGCCGCCGCATCGCCCGTGAACTGCACGACGAGGCCGGGCAGGCGCTCACCTCGCTGATGATTGGCCTGCACGTGCTTGAAAAAGACGCCGACAACCGGCAATCGGTGCTGGCCCGCGTGTCAGAGTTGAAAAATCTGACCAAAAATATTTCAGAAGACCTGCACCGGCTGGCCATGGATTTACGCCCCGCCAGCCTGGATTATTTGGGACTGGTAGCCACACTGGGGCAACTGGTTACAAAATTCAATCAACAGTATGATATTACGGCCAAGTTTGAAGCCGTTGGACTTGACCAGGAACGGCTGCCCGCTACAATTGAAACCAACCTTTACCGCGTTGTGCAAGAGGCGCTTACCAACGTGGTACGGCACGCGCAGGCCACCCGTGTAGACATCCTAATTGAACGGCGTGTTGGTAAAATTGTGGTTGTGGTAGAAGACAACGGCAAAGGCTTTGACCCGGAAGAAGCCGGGCGCAAAAAACGATTGGGGCTACTGGGCATCCGGGAGCGTGTTAAAATGCTGGACGGCACGCTCCGGGTCGAAAGTTCACCCACGGCAGGAACCACCATTAATGTAGAGGTACCGTATGTCAATTCGAATTCTGATAGCTGATGACCACGGGCTGGTACGAGCCGGGCTGCGCGCCCTGCTCACCGCCGAGTCTGATTTGGAAGTTGTGGCTGAAGTAGACAACAGTCACGATGTAGTTGGGTTGGTCAAACAACATCAGCCCGATGTTGTGCTGCTGGACATCAACATGCCCGGGCCAGACGGCATTGCCGTAACCCGCGGCCTGACCCAAATGTTTCCCAAAACGCGGGTACTCATTTCAACTGTGCACGAGGACGAGCTGCTGCTGCAGGAAGCCGTCAAAGCGGGCGCCGCCGGGTACATTGTAAAACGGGCCGTTGAATCTGAGTTGATTGACGCTATCCGGGCGGTGGAGCGCGGCGACATGTACGTACACCCCTCAATGACCCGCGCACTGCTCAAAGGCAAGCCGGCAAAAAATTCACCCACCACCGAGGCGGCGCTCGATTCGCTGACCCCGCGTGAAGTTGATGTGCTGCGCCTGATTGCCCAGGGCTACACCAACCGCCAAATGGCCGAGAAGCTCAACATCAGTGTGCGCACCGTTGAGGGCCACCGGGCCAATCTCATGGGCAAACTGAGTTTGCAGGGCCGGGTTGAACTTGTTCGCTACGCGAAAGAGCATAAGCTGATTAACTAACCAGCCCCAAAATCCCCGTAGAAACTACGGGGATTTTTATATTTCCCTCCGTGCAGTACCCCCGCCAATTTAATGAAAAAATAGGCGTATTCTACGCTTCATTCCACGCCGGTTTTCCTTTATACTGGTGGTACCTTGTCTAACCATTTGCTCTTTAATAACTGAACAGGCACTCAACGCTTTGGGCAACCATTTGAGGTGCGCTCGCAGCTTTGATTGCCGCACAAACAAATAGCCCAATTTTATGACCGCGTCTGCGGCAAATTTGGGCTTTTGTTTTGCATCGGTTCAGAAATCTATCATAATCAGTAAGGGGGGCATTTTTATGCGCACAGAAACTAACCAACAATTGCAACAACAATCAATTCAACCCAACGCAACAGCCGGTTATCAACGGCACATTGTACGATTTTTTATCCGAATTACGGTGCCGCTGCTGATGGTGATTGCCTTCACCAACATTCAGGCGGCTATGGCACAACCCGGCGCCACCGGTTTTTCTGAACTGGTGAAAATCAATTTTCAGCCCAAAAAGGCCGCCGTGCCTGACGGTTACCTGGCTGATTTTGGCAAGCCGTTTGCCGACCGGGGCAACGGCTTCAGCTACGGCTGGGACAAGAAAAACAAGTGGCGGCAGGACCGCGAACTCAACCCCGACCAGCGCGTTGACACCTTCATCCGCCTGCAAAAGAAACAAACCAGCCGCACCTGGGAAATACAACTACCCAACGGCAATTACAAACTGCTGATTGCGCTGGGCGACCCCAAATCAAAAAACCAAATCAACAATCTGAACGTGGAAGGCACGCT
>RFJF01000525.1 GCA_003695455.1 Chloroflexota bacterium | reverse complement strand
GGCGGCTCAACAATGTGCGCGCCAAACAGGCCGTGGTCCCAGTTTTTAAAATTAACGTGGTCGTGGAAGAAGACGTTGCCGGAATCCACATCAGAGTACCAGCGGTAGCGCACAAACTCGACGCCCACCGCCGCGCTAGCGCTGTGGCCGGTATCCAGCGGCCGGTCCAGCGTGATGGTGGTTCCGTTGATGGCCGTAATCTTGCGAACTTCCACGTCGGCGTCACCCAACCCCACACCGATGAAAATGCCTGTGCGCAGGCGGTTGACGTGGTTGACGGTGATGTCGCTATCGCCGGTGACGGCGGCGGCGGTCAGGGTGCGGCCTTCGGTGGCGTAGGGGCGGATGGATTGCTCGTAAGACATGCCGGTAATCACGCCGTCGGAGGCCTGCGGGTCAAACTGCACAAAGTGCTGGTGCAGGTTCACTTTGGCGTGGCCGTTGTGATTTTCGTCCAACTGCTCGCTGGTCAAAATAATGTCCACACAGTCGCCCACGTTAGAGCGAATGGTCAACGGCTCGGCGGGCTTTTGCCCGTTGCGAACCGCGTCCTTTTCCTCGCTAAGCACGTACAGCATACCCACCGGGTCTATCCGGTCATTGGTAATCTGGATGGGAAGTTCAATGGCGGTGATGGGATAATTGCGAATGTTGGGCACCCAACTGGGACAGAGGCCGTCCGGACGCTCGGCGGAACCGTCTTCGCCCAACCACGGCGCACCGGAGTGGCCGTTGGCTGAAAACGGCGGTCGCTGGCCGAGATGCGGTTTGAAAAGCGGCCAGGCGTAGCGCCCGTTATCGGGGTTGAACAGGATTTCGGGGCGCTGGCCGGGCGTGTCAGAGGCGTAATTGGGCCAGACCTCGCTGGTTTCCGGTTCGCCCAAATAGAGCGGGCCGGTGGGGGTGTTCACTTTGCTCCAGTTCCAGACGGTGGCGTCTTCGGTATCCAGCGGAACGCCGGGCGGCGGCAACTGGGCCTCGATCCATTCTTCCAGCGCACGCTGGGTGGATGCGTCGGTCAGTTGGTCGGCGGGCACCAATTCCTTGCCCTCGATGATTTTGCCCACCAGCCCCAGCGAGTTGACCGGCTGGGGTGCGGGGGTGGCGTCCATGTCCGGCAGAACGGCCAAATCCGGCTGCTGGCTGTCGAACACGCGCCAGAAGGACCACATGCCGGCCACGTAGTGGTGACCAATGTGGCAGTGCCACAAAAAGTCACCGGCGGATTGCTGGCAGCCGCCTGCGCCGCATTCGTGCTCCAGCGTGAACGCCTCAGACGGGCCAAGCCCCTGCGAATCAAGCCGGGTAGAGTGGGCGTTTTGGGTGGGTGTCTTTTTCAGGCCGCCGGTAAATTCGGCGGGTTCATTTTTGGGATTGCGCCGCCAGCGGATGGCTCCGCCGTGCAGGTGGTACACGTGGAACAGCTCACTGCCGCCGTGCATAATTCGGGTTTTGGTCGGCTCGTTCAAATAAGAGCGCGGAATGGGCGTGGCCGGGTCGCCGTAGGCGTAACTGCTGTAGCCGTGAGCCTTGTCAAATGGCAGGCCGGCGTCGTCACGCAATTTAAAGCGGTCGTAAAACGGCTCGCTGCGGTAGTTGAGCGCCCGCGAGCCGGGCCGGTACGCGCCGCTGAGTTTGCTGTCAATGACCGGCAATTTGTTGTTGTCTTTGTCAAAAATGTCGGCATCTTCGTCGCCCACTTCGTGGAACATAATCACAAATTCGCGGAAATCCACACCGTTAGGATCCTGAATAATGGCCTCCCAGCCGCTTTTCATCGGCTGGCGGGTTTCCGGATGCAGGTAGCTGGAGCCGGCCGGTTCCAGCACCAGCCCGCCAAACAACCCGTGCGTCACTTGCTGGCGACTGGCGCCGTGACTGCGAAAATAGTACGCGCCTTCGGCGTTGGGGTCGGTGGGGGTAGACCAGCGGTAGGTAATCAACTGGCCGGGCGCGGCAAACGAGTTGGGGTTGTGCCCCACCTGGCTGCCGGCACTGTCCACGGTGTAGGGCAGGCCCTGAATGCTGATGGAGGCATCGGTGTTGAGCCGGTTGGTAAAATTGACCACCAGACAATCGCCCAGATTGGCGCGGATAACCAGCGCCTGAATGGGGTCATCGCGCAGGCCGGGCGAAACCTGCCGCGACGCTTCCTGCGCCCGCACAGCATCAATATTTTCATCCAGCACGTACATGTAGCCGGCGGGGTCGTGGTCGCCAAACTGGTTGAGAGGAATATCCACGTGGATGGCCGAGACGTTGTACACACGCTCAAAACCGCCGCCGGTGCAGGTGTTGCCGTTCAGCGGAGCTGCCGCCGCACCTGCCAGCAAACCGGCCGGCGGCGCTACTGAAGCAGCCTGTGTGGCCGCCACCGGCCCCACCAGCGACCACAGCATGGCGGCCACGGCGGGCGCGGCCAGCGCGCGCTGCATCCACAATTTACCCTGCGTCGTGCGCGGCCACAGCCGGACACGGAAACCAACACCCGCCAACCGAATCCCGTCGCGGCGGGCCAGCCAGCCCAGCGCCAGCAAAATCAGCGGCAGGCTGACCAGCGAAGCGGTCAGCGCATCGCGTAAACCGGCCAGCCAGATGTTCTCCGTAGCAGACACGGCAAACAGCACACTGCCGGTTTGCGCCAGCGTAACCAGCGGCGCAAATATCGCCAGCAGCAGCGCAAACAGCCCGCTGGTCAACCCGGCCCGCTGGAACAGAT
>RFJF01000524.1 GCA_003695455.1 Chloroflexota bacterium | reverse complement strand
GTTCAAGCGTGATGCGCAACGTGCTGACCGGCCGGCTGGGTTACGTAAATCCGTGGTTGAGTATGCTGGGCATTTTTCCCAAAGAAGAGCGCGAGCGGGCGCGGCAGGCGCTCAAAACGGTAGGTATTCTGGAAAAGGCCGATAACCGCGCCGACGCACTCTCCGGGGGGCAGCAACAGCGGGTAGGCATTGCCCGCGCCCTGATGCAGGAACCCAAATTGCTGCTGGCCGATGAACCTGTCTCGGCGCTGGACCCGGCCACGTCCCACTCGGTACTCAAATACGTGGAGCAGATTAACCGCGATAAAGGCGTGACCGTGCTGTGCAGCCTTCACTTTTTGAGCCTGGCCCGCACCTACGCCACCCGGATTATCGCCCTGAAAGATGGAAATATGATGTTCGACGGTTCACCGCGTGACATTGACGAGAACCGTTTCAGAGAAATCTACGGCGAAGACGCCGTGGAAGTTGAAATTACCTGATCGTTCAACGAGGGACACGGTATGTCTAGCTCAACTGAAACTGCCCCCAACGGGCACCCGCAGCGTGTGCACAATCCCTGGCTGGCGGCAGGTTTGTCTGTAATTATTCCCGGCCTGGGGCAATTTTTGCTGGGGTTGTGGGGCCGCGCGGCCGCCCTGTTTTTCTCGGTGGGGGTATCAATTGCCATCATCATATGGCAGCAGCTTACCGGCCTCTATTTTTTTGTGGCCTTCATCTGGCTGTGGAATATTTGGGATGCCTTCAACCTGGCCCGGAACGTTAAACGCTCTTATTTTCCGGCGCTGCTGGCTACATTGATTATAATTTATTCTGCCGGCTGGGTTATCACCGAAATTGAACCGGCCAAACTGTTTGCGCAGGCTCACCGCGCCGCGCCGATTGTGAACGGCATGCTCAACCCCGATTTTCTGGAACGTGAGTCAGAATCACGCAAAGACCGCGGCCCGTTCGAGGTTCCCTGTTCTGACAACCCGCCGGATGCGCTGACCACCCTGGATGGCGGGGCAACCATCACCCTGTCTAAACCGTGCGGTGAAGTGGGCGACCAACTGCACGTTGAAGGAAACGGCTTTTGGCCCAACACACCCACCGAATTGTGGTGGGCCAACCCCATTGGGCAGGAGCAGCGGCTCACTCAAGACGGCCAACAGATTGTGCTGACCAGCGATGACTCCGGCGCGTTTGCCGCCGATATTACCGTACCGCAGGCTGTGCCGCTTAGCCACCAAACCGAAGAATCACAGTCGCATGCCGTGCAAATCAACCAGACGCGCATTATTGGCGGCTGGGGGTTAAGCACCAACGGCGCGCTGGTGTTGGAAAAAATGGCCGAAACGCTGGCTATTGCGCTGATGGCTACCAGTTTTGCCATTATTTTTGCGGTGCCGCTCAGTTTTGTGGCGGCCCGCAACCTGATGAGCGGCCATCCGTGGACGCTTGCCATTTACTACGTGGTGCGCACCATTCTCAACATTGTGCGTTCCATTGAATCGTTGATTATTGCCATTGTGTTTGTGGTGTGGGTGGGGCTTGGCCCCTTTGCCGGGGTAATGGCGCTCACCGTCCACTCGATTGCGGCGCTGGGCAAACTTTACTCTGAACAGGTAGAAAACATTGATTTTGGCCCCATCGAAGCGGTGCGGGCCGCGGGCGCCAACTGGTATCAGATTGTGGTGTACGCCGTGCTGCCGCAGGTAGTTGCGCCCTTTTTGGCCTTTACCATTTACCGGTGGGACATCAACGTGCGCATGTCAACCATTTTGGGATTTGTGGGCGGCGGCGGCATTGGTTTTTTGATTGTACAGTGGCAGCGCCTCAGCGAATGGGAGGCCATTGGCGCGGCGTTCTGGTCAATTATGGTAATTGTGGCGTTGCTGGATTATGTCAGCGCCAAAGCGCGTGAGAAACTGGTGTGAGGTTGAGTGATGGATAAACAGAAAACCCCGTCCCCTGTTCTGCGCTACGGCCGCAACGCGCTCATCGCCATTATCATTTTTGCCGCGTATGCCTTTAGCTGGCAAGTCACAGAAATTGACATGCCCCGCCTGTTTACCGATTTTTACAAAGCGATCCCCATTATTCAGGATTTTCTCACCCCGGAGTTGTTTGCGCGCGGTGAGCGCACCCAAAGTTATGTTATTGACTACCCGGTGCCGTGTGATGCCGGTGAAATTTCGCAGACTCCGGACAGCGGCCCGCGGATTGTGGCTACCCCGCCCTGCAGCGACCCCAAAACCAACATTG
>RFJF01000523.1 GCA_003695455.1 Chloroflexota bacterium | reverse complement strand
TGAGCCTGCTGGTGGTGCTGGTCAATTTGGAACACGGTCTGCTGTTTACCAACAATTGGGTCAAAGCCCGATATTTGTTCATTCTGGTGCAGCCGGCATTATTTGTGCTTGCAGCACAAAGCGTGGCCCAAACGCTCAATTTTTTCACGGAGCAGCTATCGCTGCGGCTGCCGGTGCTGCGCCGCAGCGGTTTTGTTGCCCGTCTGCTGCCGCTGGCCGCCGTGCTGCTGGTGGCGGGATTTTGGGGGCAAACCGCCTGGCACACCACTCACGCCAAAAACACCGGCAACTACAACACCGCGTTTGAATATGTGAAGGCAAACCTGCAACCCGGCGATAAAATCATCACCATCCATTCAACGGCGGCTTACATCTTTGCCGGCCAGGTAGATTATTACGCCAACCAGGTCTCGGCCAAAGTGCTTGAGGATGAGGAAGAGTCCTTTGGTTTTGTTGACCGCTACATTGGCCGGCCGCTCATCGACAATGTGGATGCCTTGAATCAAGTGCTGGCTCAGGGAAATCGCGTCTGGTTTGTGGTGGATGACGCCCGCCTCTACCGTCGCTTCAAGCCTTATTTTACGCAGCAGATTTTTGCCCAGATGGATTTTGTTCACCAGAGCGGACAGGTGTTCATTTTCAAAAGCCGGCCCTTTCCGCAGCCGGTTCCGCCTGAGCCGGCTATGCCGCTCGACGGAAATTTCAACCGCCAGATTCTGTTACAAGGCTACACGCTGGATTTGAATCGCGTTTCACCCGATGGAACCGCCTCGTTGGCGCTGTTCTGGCGGCCGGCCGCCGATGTGTCGAATATCGCCCAGCCCCCCAAAGTATTTGTGCAACTGCGCAACAATCAGGGCCGGATCATTGCCCAGGCCGACCACTATTTCTACGAAGGTCTGCTCACGGTGACCGAGTGGAACCTGTTGCGAGAATCAGGTGAGTGGCTCCGCGATACCGCCGACCTGCAAATTCCGTTGCCTCTTTCCGCCGATGGCGCACCCTACCGGTTGTATGTGGGGCTGTACAACCCCATCAATTTTGAACGGTTCCCCATCATCGGTGATACCAGCGGCGAGAACGCCGTCGTGATCAACCTGAATTTGCCATAATTCCCGGATGGGGTTAAAACAGAGTTACTATGTTGACCGAAACCGGATTTCATCGCGCAATTTGTTGTATCTGTCGCAAGCGGATGCGTTCGACGGGCCACGCCAATGTCTGCCCGCCTGTTGTTTGCATCCGCGGCTCACTCCACCTGCGATGAGTCACCCCGGTTAATGAACGCCCCTTCGGCGTTCACACCTCCCAATTAATGCCAAATAAATGATTACAGGTGCGCCATTGCGCTCGTTTAAAGACTCATCGCCCGCACTTTTGCACTCGATGGGTTTTTTTTATATCGATTCACCGGGTTGATCCGGTAAAAATAAAAGGAGAGAATTAAATGAAAATTGCAAACGATGTTACTGAACTGATGGGGAACACGCCGCTGGTGCGCCTGAACCGGCTGACCGAAGGCTGCGCCGCCGAAGTAGTGGTCAAGCTGGAATATTACAATCCTGCCGGCAGCGTGAAGGACCGTATTGGCGTGGCCATGATTAACGCCGCAGAAAAAGCCGGCCTGATTAACAAAGACACCGTAATTGTGGAGCCAACCAGCGGCAACACCGGCATTGCGCTGGCCTTTGTGTGCGCCGCACGCGGCTACAAATGCGTGCTGACCATGCCCGATACGATGAGCCGCGAGCGCCGTATGCTGCTGCGGGCTTACGGAGCAGACCTCATCCTCACCCCCGGTTCCGGCGGGATGAACGCCGCCATTGCCAAGGCGCAGGAACTGGTAGATTCTGACCCCGGCAAATATTTTATGCCCCAGCAGTTCCAGAACCCGGCCAACCCGGAAATCCACCGCCGCACCACCGCCGAAGAAATTCTGCGCGATACCGACGGCAATGTGGATATTCTGGTAGCGGGCATTGGCACCGGTGGAACCATTACCGGGGTGGGGGAAGCGCTGAAGGCCCACAAACGGGGTGTGCATGTGGTGGCGGTTGAACCGGAAGGCTCGCCGGTACTGTCTGGCGGGCAAAAAGGGCCGCACCCCATTCAGGGCATTGGCGCGGGTTTCATCCCCGATGTGCTCAATACCAAAATTTATGACGAAATCATTCAGGTCAGCGGCGAGGCCGCCTTTGAAACATCGCGGCGGATGGCCCGTGAGGAAGGTTTGCTGGTGGGCATTTCGTCCGGGGCGGCAACGTGGGCGGCCCTGCAGGTGGCCCGTCGCCCGGAAAACGCCGGCAAACTGATTGTGGCCGTCATCCCCTCAAACGGCGAGCGCTACCTCAGCACGCCGCTGTTTGCAGACCTGGCCGACTGACTCAGGAGGACTTGCTGCCGTACACTTTAAATAAAAACAAAAGGTTTCATCACGAATAACACGAATTTGCGAATGACACGAATATTTTGGGTCAAAAAACCGATTTATTTGTGTCATTCGACCATTTGTGGCATTCGTGATGAAAAATGTATGACAGTGACGCAGGAGGAAACAAGTTATGTTAGAAACTATCAAACGCGATATCCGGGTAATCTTTGACCGCGACCCTGCTGTGCGTACCGTGCCGGAGATTTTGCTTTGCTACCCCGGTCTGCACGCCCAGTGGGGGCATCGCGCCGCCCATTGGCTGTGGACACACAACCTGAAATTGCTGGCGCGCTGGGTGTCGCACGTTATGCGTTTTCTGACCGGCATCGAAATTCACCCCGGCGCGCAAATTGGTCCCGGCTTTTTCATTGACCACGGTATGGGCATCGTCATCGGTGAAACCACAGAAATTGGCGAGGATGTGAGCCTGTATCATGGCGTGACACTCGGCGGCACCAGCACGCAGCGGGTCAAGCGCCACCCCACCCTGCAAGACCGGGTGGTGGTGGGCGCGGGGGCCAAAATTCTGGGCGATATCGTCATCGGCGCAGACAGCCGGATTGGGGCCAACGCGGTGGTGGTCAAATCTGTGCCGCCCAACTCGGTGGTTATCGGCATTCCGGGGCGCGTCATCAAACGGGGCAAAGCCCACCTGCCCACCGATCCCCCCGATTTGAACCACACCCGCTTGCCGGACGTGATGGCTAAAACCGTGCAATCGCTGCTGGCGCGGGTGGAAACGCTGGAGCAGAAAACCAACGGTCGCCAGCCGGTGGAACATCACGGCTGGCTTGAGGATTTTTCAATTTAAACTGAATTCGGTAGAATCAGGGCAAGCGCCGGAGGCCGCCCCGCATGTCAAACCGAATTTCCGTGAAAAACCTCAATTTGCAGCTGGGAGATTCTCAAATCTTGCAGAATGTCTCGCTAGATGTGCCGGCGGGAAAAATCACCAGCCTGATTGGCCCCAGTGGCAGTGGAAAATCAACCCTGCTCCGCTGCCTGAACCGGCTGTGGGAGCCGCCGCCGGGAACCATTTTTCTG
The DNA here is from genome assembly GCA_003695455.1 of Chloroflexota bacterium. Taxonomy (GTDB): domain Bacteria; phylum Chloroflexota; class Anaerolineae; order 4572-78; family J111; genus J095. Next base: position 9,044 of record RFJF01000523.1, on the reverse strand, counting down.
GATGGACAGGACATCACCACGCTGGATGTGCTGGCCCTGCGCCGCCGGGTGGGCATGTTGTTTCAGAGTGCGGCCCTGTTTGAGGGCACGGTGGCGCAGAATGTGGCCTTTGGCCCCCAACTGTGCGGGCGAACACTGTCTGCCAATCGAATTGGCGAACTGCTGGAGATGGCCGGGCTGGAACCGGGCATGGCCGCCAAACCCGCTGCCGAATTGTCCGGCGGGCAGGCGCAACGGGTGGCGCTGGCCCGCGCGCTGGCTAACGAGCCGGATGTGCTGCTGCTGGATGAACCCACCAGCGCGCTGGACCCGGCGGCCACGCGCCACGTGGAAGAAACCGTGCTGCGCCTGCGCGATTCGCTGGGGTTGACGGTGGTTTGGGTGTCGCACGCCATTGAGCAGGTGGAGCGCACCGCCGACCGGATGGCCCTGCTGGTGGACGGGCAAATTGTGGAACGCGGTTCGCCGGCGCACCTGCTGTCCGGCGCGCACCCCCACCTGACCGAAGAGTTTGCGCGCGGCCAACTGGAATCGGCGCGGGAAGGAGCGTGACCATGCCGGAAAGTCTGAGCTGGCTGCCGCGCATTGCCGGCGCACTGGTGCTGGTACTGGCGGCAATGGGGATTTCTCGCTGGCAGAATGTGGGGCTGGAACGGGAGATGCTGGTGGCGGTGGTCCGGGCATTTATCCAGCTTATCCTGATTGGCTACGCCCTGGATTTGATTTTTGGCACAGAAGGGCCGTTCTGGATTTTGCTGGTGGTGGCGGTGATGATTACGATTGCCGGCTACACCGCCGGCAAACGCGGCAAAAATGTGCCGCGCGGCCAGTTTGTGGCTACGGCTTCGGTGAGTGTGGGGGCGCTGCTTACGCTGGGGCTGCTGATCCTGCTTGATGTGTTCCCTTTTGAGCCGCGCTACATCATCCCCATTGCCGGGATGGTGGTCGGCAACTCGATGACCGTGACCGGGCTGGTGATGGCCCGCCTGCGCGATGACGTACGCCTGCAAAAGCCGCAAATCGAGGCGGCGCTGGCGCTGGGCGCTACCCGGCGCCAGGCATCGCAATTGCAAATGCGGCGCGCCCTCTCCACGGGGATGACTCCCATTGTGGACAGCACCAAAACCGTGGGGCTGATTGCCCTGCCCGGCGCAATGACCGGTATGATTTTGGCCGGCGCGTCTCCGCTGGAGGCGGTACAGTTGCAAATAATTGTGATGTACATGCTTATCGGCGCGGGGGCGTTTGCCGGACTGACCGCCACCTTTCTCACCACTCGCCAGTTTTTTACCGCCGCCCACCAGCTTGTTTTACCCCCAGATGCGGAAGCGGCGCGGCGGTAAGAATCGCCGGGCCAAAACGTCTTTAATTTACGATTGACGATTGCAACTATTCACCTTGTAGCTTAAAGCGTTGAAAAAAGTCCACAGATTCGCACAGATAAATACAGATAAAGCAAAAAATCCACTAAAAATCAATCCAATCCGTGAAAATCTGTGTCCATCTGTGGACTTGATCTAAGACAAGCTAAATAGTTACTGACGATTGACCATTTTGGATTGGCACTTTGCGAGTCAGCAATCATCAACCCCCTAATCCCCAACTCCCAATTCCTGACTCCTGACCGGATGACCGATGACCAACAAACAAACTCTCACTCTGCCGGTGCTGGGGATGACCTGCGCCAACTGCGCCGCCACCGTGGAGCGGAACGCCCGCAAAGTGGACGGCGTATCCGAGGCGGCGGTCAACTTTGGCACCGAAAAATTGACCGTGTCGTTTGACCCGCGCCGCGCCACCCCGCAGCAGGTAATTGAACGGGTGGAACGCGCCGGTTATCGCGTGCCGCTGGCCGAGCTGGAATTGCCCATCACCGGGATGACCTGCGCCAACTGCGCCGCCACGGTGGAGCGCACGCTCAATAAAAAGGTGCCGGGCGTGGTGCAGGCCACGGTCAATTACGCCACCGAACGGGCCTCGGTGACGGTGATTCCCGGTGTGGCGGGCCGCGCCGAACTGGCCGCCGCGCTGGAACGGGCTGGTTACGGTGTGCTGGCGGGGGATGATTCCGCCGGGCCAACCGCGCTCGATGCGGAACAGGCGGCCCGCGAGGCGGAAATCAACCGCCAAAAACGGCAGTTGTGGGTGGGCGCGTTTTTTACCGCGCTGATTATGTGGCTGACCCACAAACGGATTTTGTTGCTGCTGACGGCGCAGGGCATTAACGCCATTGACCAGTGGGTGTACGACCCGTGGCTGAATGTGATTTTGTGGGTGCTGGCAACCCCGGTTCTGCTGGTCACGGGCCGCGATTATTTTAGCGGCGCGTGGAAGAGCCTGCGCAACCGCACGGCTAACATGGATACGCTGGTGGCGCTGGGCGCGGGCGTGGCCTACAGCTACTCGGCGGTGGTGACGGTGACGTTTTCCGGCGCGCCGACCTTTTTTGAAACATCGGCGGCCATCATTACGCTGATTAAAATTGGCAAGCTGCTGGAGGCACGGGCCAAAGGGCGGGCCGGGGCGGCCATCAGAAAATTGGCCGGGATGCAGGTTCAAACGGCGCACGTGCTGCGGAACGGCGTTGAGGTTGACGTACCCATCGAGCAGGTGAAGGTGGGCGATACGCTGCTGGTCAAAGCCGGCGAGAAAATCCCGGTGGATGGGGTGGTGACCGGTGGCTTTTCTGCCGTGGATGAGAGTTTGCTCACCGGCGAGAGTCTGCCGGTCGAAAAAAATGTAGGCGACGAACTGTTTGGGGCCACGCTGAACACGCACGGACGGCTGAATATGGAGGCCTCGCGGGTGGGGCGGGATACGGCGCTGGCCCGGATTGTGCGGCTGGTTGAGCAGGCGCAGGGCAGCAAAGCGCCCATTCAGGCCACGGCAGACCGGATTGCGGCGGTGTTTGTGCCGGCGGTGCTGCTGCTGGCGCTGCTAACATTTGGGCTGTGGCTGGCCGCCGGAGCCGGTTTTACGGCGGCGCTCATCCGGCTGGTGGCGGTGCTGGTGATTGCCTGCCCCTGCGCACTGGGGCTGGCAACCCCCACGGCGATTGTGGTGGGCATGGGGCGCGGCGCAAATCTGGGCATTCTGTTCAAAAACAGCGCGGCGCTGGAGCAGGCGCACCGGCTGGATACGCTGGTGCTGGACAAAACCGGCACGCTCACCCGCGGCGAGTTTGCCGTGACCGCGATGAACAATGAGCAATTGGCAATGAGCAATGAACAATTAACAATGAACAAGGGAAACCATGCGCCGGAAATGTTGGAATTTTTGCGGCTGGCGGCGTCGGCGGAGCGTGGCTCCGAACATCCGCTGGGGCAGGCGCTGGTGCGGGCGGCGCAGGCGGCAAGTCTGCCGCTGAGCGAGCCGGCTCGCTTTGAGGCGCTGGCCGGGCGCGGAGTGTCGGCGGTGGTGGATGGGCGTTCGGTGTTGGTGGGCAGTTTGCGGCTGTTGCAGGAACGGCAGGTGGCGCTGAATGGATTGCTGGAGCGCGGCGTGCGGATGCAGGAGCAGACGCAATCGGTGCTGTGGCTGGCGGTGGATGGGCAGACGCGGGCGGTGTTTGGCCTGTCAGACACGCTGCGCGAGGGATCGGCGGAAGCGGTGGCAAAGATGCAGGCGCAGGGGTTGCAGGTGGTGATGCTGACCGGCGACAACGCGGCCACAGCGGCGGCCATTGCCCGCGCGGTGAACATTGCGCAGGTGCAGGCCGATGTGCTGCCCGGTGAAAAATCGGCGGTGGTGCAGCGGCTGCAATCCGAGGGACACCGGGTGGGCGTGGCCGGCGACGGCATCAACGACGCACCGGCGCTGGCGCAGGCCGATGTGGGCATTGCCGTAGGCAGCGGCGCGGATGTGGCGCTGGAGGCGGCAGACGTGACGCTGGTGGGCAGCGATTTGCGCGGCGTGCCCAAAGCTATCGCCTTGAGCCGGGCTACCATGCGGGTCATCCGCCAGAATTTGTTTTGGGCGTTTGCCTACAACGTGCTGCTCATCCCCATTGCGGCGGGGGCGCTGGCGCTGGTTCCCGGCGCGCCGGTCTATTTGCAGCAACTGCATCCCATTCTGGCCGCGCTGGCCATGGCGTTCAGTTCGGTGATGGTGGTCAGCAACAGCCTTCGCTTGCGGAAGGTTCGGTTGTGAGTTTATTGAGTTGGGTGAGTTGAGAGTTTGGTGGGTTAGGTGAGTTTTTTATTTGTTCATTGGCAATTTGTAATTGATAATTGGTGATTGATTATGGGAATTTTGGACAGTATCAAAAAAGCATTTGGCGGGGCCGGCGCGGCAGAGCCGACGGCCGGCACGGGTTCGGCGCTGCCGGACAGTTTCTACATTGACACCATCGAGATGGAGCGGCAGCAGAAAGACCAGTTTTTCCGCACTAACCCCTACAGCCCCATTGAGGACAAAAGCAGCTTTGCGGGACTCGACTACTACCCGGTCGAGATGTCGCTGCGGTTTGCGCTGCCGCTGAATCGCGCCGACGAGCCGGAGCCGGTGACCATTCAGACCAACACCGGCGAGGCGCGGCCGTTTTTGCGTATCGGCACGGTGGAATTTGAGGTGGACGGTGAAGCGGCATCGCTGGCGGTGTACCGGGGGGTAGAGCACGACGAACTGTTTGTGCCGTTCCGCGATGCCACCAGCGGCACAGAAACCTACGGCGCGGGGCGCTACCTTGAACCGCAAGAGACCCGCAACGGTGAAATTGTGCTAGATTTTAACGCGGCGTACAACCCCTACTGCGCCTACTCGGCGCACTTCTCCTGCCCGCTGCCTCCGTTTGAAAACCACCTGAAGGTTGCCATCCGGGCTGGGGAGAAGAAATTCAAATAGGTGTTTTTCAGTCAAAAGCTTGTTTTTTGGGCAAGAAAATTTTAACCACGGATTTCACAGATGACACAGATTTTTAATTTGTGAAATCCGCGTAATCTGTGGTTCATTCCTTTTTGGTTCCGGCTTGGTCGGGTTGGGAACATTCAGCGCAGGCTGGCGCGGGCGGCGTCAATTTCGATGGGCAAGCGGCGGCGGTTGAGAAAAATGTTGACCTGCGTGTAGCTCACCTCGGCCAGCAAATCGAGCGCATCGCGGTAGTTGGCCGCCACCCGGCCCGGTTCGTGTGCGTCTGCGCCCACCACCACGGGGATTCCGCGCTGCTGCATTTCCTGCAAAATGGGCCGGTCCGGGTGCATTTGCGCCAGCGGCTTGTTCAACCCGGAGGTGTTCAATTCCATTGCCACGCCGGTTTTGGCAATCCGGTCCAGACTGCGGCGGATGTCATCCATAATTTTCTGCACATCCCAGCGTGCCGGTTCCATAATTTTGATCAAATCGGCGTGGGCCAGCGTGTCAAACAGGCCGGTTTCTGCGGCCTGCGCCAGATGCTCAAAGTGAAGACACTGGTAGGCCGTCACATCGCCGGCAAAGTAGCGTTCTTTGTACTGCGGCAGCAGGGAATGCACGGAGCCAAGCACGTGGTGAAACTCGGCGCGGCCCAGTAAGTCCTCCAGCCACGGCTCACAGCCGGGGTAAAAATCACACTCCATCCCCAACCGAACATCCACCCGACCGGCCCATTCGCGGCGGGCGCGGTCTACCATCGCCGTGTATTCATCAAACTGATTCAAATCCATCCGGTATTTGGTGGCCCAGCCATCGTTGGTGGGGTTGTGGCAGGTAACAATGATGCCCGCCAGCCCGCGCTGTTCGGCCACGGCGGCGTATTCTTCGGGCTGCCCTTTGGCGTGCTTGCAGAGCGGGGTGTGCATGTGGGTTTCGTATAGCAAAGGTTGGGTTGTCATATTTTTCCTTTCGGCCCAAAAGGATATGCCGGTTTTTTGCAGATGGCAAATTTTCAATGTTGGTGATTGGTCTGGTAATTTGGATTTCCTGCGGGTGCCGGTTAAAATTGGCGGATATTCCAAAGGAATCCGACAGTTCCCGGCAGGACAGCAACGGGAAGTAACATTTTACCGGTCAGGAGACCCTTCGCTTCGCTCAGGGTGACATGCCCGAAACTCGCCCCTGATTCCCAACTCCCGGCCCCTGAATCCTGTGTTATTCGAGGAGGCAACTTTGAAACTTGGTGTAACGTTTCCACAAAATATTATTGGCGGCGACCCCGCAATTGTGCGCGATTTTGCCCAAACTGCCGAAGGGCTGGGGTATTCGCATCTGGTAGCCTACGACCACGTGCTGGGAATCAACACCGAGGCGTACCCGGATTGGCGCGGCCCGTACACCTCAAAGGATTTGTTCCACGATCCGTTTACCCTTTTCAGCTACATTGCCGGCATCACAGAGCGCATCGAGCTATCCCCGCAGATTGTGATTTTGCCGCAGCGGCAGGCAGTTTTGGTGGCAAAACAGGCGGCTTCGCTTGATGTGCTGTCGGGCGGGCGGTTGCGGTTGGGTATTGGCATTGGCTGGAACAAGGTTGAGTACATTGCGCTGGGAGAAAATTTCCACAATCGCGGCAAACGTTCTGAGGAGCAGATTGCCGTGATGCGGGCGCTGTGGGCAGAGCCGCACGTGGTGTTTGACGGCGAGTACCACACCATTCCCAATGCGGGAATCAACCCGCTGCCGGAGCGCCCGCCGGAGGTGTGGATTGGCGGCGGCGCCGATGCCACGTATGACCGCATCGGGCGCATTGGCGATGGCTGGCTCAACATTTACGTTGCGCCGGACCAGGTTCAGCCCGCGCTGGACAAAATTCGATCCGGTGCGGAAAAAGCCGGACGGGACCCCGGCGAGATTGGACTGGATTCGTGGGTGGGCATGGGGCGCGGCTCTGCCGAAGATTGGCGCGCCGAAATTGAAATGTGGCGCAAATTGGGCGCAACACACATCACGTTGAACACCGTTTTCAACCGCGGCCACATCCGCCCGATTGCCGGAACTGACCCGGCAACCCATCTGAATGCCATTCAAACATACATGCAGGCGGTCGGCGATCTTTTTTAGCAGCCGGCCCCGGGAGTTTACCGCAATGAATTTACAGGAAAAAATGTTTCGGGAATTTGAAGATAAAAAAATCTTTGAACAGGCCCGGAGTTTTGCCTTTGATTATCTGAACACAGCCTTTGAGAGAAACGTTTTTCCGTCAGAAGAAGCCATCGGTAATCTGGATGAGTTTGCAGAAGAGTTGCCGGCCCATCCCGGTGAGGCGGCCTCTATTCTGGCTCAACTGCACCGATACGGCTCGCCCGCCACGGTGGCCCAAATTGGCGGGCGATACTTTGGCTTTGTTAACGGCGGGGTGATTCCCGTCTCGCTGGCGGCGCGCTGGTTGTCTGACGTTTGGGACCAAAACGCGGCGCTGTATGTGATTTCGCCGCTGGTTTCCAAACTGGAGGAAATTGTGGAGGGGTGGTTCCGCCAATTGCTGGGCCTGCCGGAACGGGTGGTTGCCGGATTTGTGAGCGGTTCATCAACGGCGATTTTTTGCGGCCTGGCCGCCGCCCGCTACCGGGTGCTGCAAAACAACAACTGGGATGTGAACCGGAAAGGGTTGAACGGCGCGCCAAAAATCAGAGTGGTGGCAGGGCGGCACGCGCACGCCACGGTCATCAAGGCGGTGGCTCTGCTGGGATTTGGCGTTGACAATATCGAGTGGATTGACACCGACGTGCAGGGCAGGGTGGCGGCCTCGGCGGTTCCGCCGCTGGATGGACGCACCATCCTGATTTTGCAGGCCGGCAACGTCAACTCCGGGGCCTTCGATGATTTTGAGTCGATTTGCAAACAGGCGCGGGAAGCCGGCGCGTGGATTCACATTGATGGCGCGTTTGGATTGTGGGCGGCGGCATCGCAGCAGTTGCGCCATTTGACGCGCGGCATTGAATACGCAAATTCCTGGTCCGTTGACGGCCACAAAACGCTGAATACGCCGTACGACAGCGGCATTGTTTTGTGTGATGACAAAGAGGCGCTGGTGCATGCGTTGCAGGCATCGGGAGCGTACATTGCGTACAGCGACCACAAAGACGGCATGTTGTACACGCCGGAAATGTCGCGGCGGGCCAGAGCCGTAGAACTGTGGGCTGCCCTGAAATATTTGGGCAAATCCGGGGTGGATGAACTGGTGTCTGGCCTGCACCGGCGGGCGGCGCAGTTTGGCCGGGAGTTGCAGGAAAACGGCTTCACCGTGTTGAACGATGTTGTATTCAATCAGGTGCTGGTTTCCTGCGGCGACGACGAATTAACTCGCCGGACGCTTAAATACATTCAGCAATCCGGCGAGTGCTGGGTTGGCGGGTCAACGTGGTTTGACCGGGCGGTGATTAGAATCAGCGTCTGTTCGTGGGCCACCACCCGCGAGGATGTCTCGCGCTCTGTCCGTGCATTTGTGGCTGCCAGAGACAAAGCCGCCGAGCATTCAGGTCAACCCCAACCGCATCTTTAAATCCCGGACCAGCGCGCTGGCATTGGGCGCGTAGCCGTCGGCGCCGCACGAGTCGGCGTATTCCTGCGTAACCGGCGCGCCGCCCACGTACACCAAAACTTCATCCCGCAGCCCGGCCTCGACAATGGCCTGCATGGTTGGTTCAAACATGGTGATGGTGGTGGTCAAAAAGGCGCTCATACCCACGGCATCCGGCTTGTGTTCGCGGATGGCGGCCACATATTCCTCCGGCAGCACGTTGACCCCAATGTCAACCACCTGAAAACCGGCGCCCTCCAGCATCACGTTGCACAGATTTTTGCCGATGGTGTGAATATCGCCCTTGACGGTGCCCATCACAAACGTGCCAATGGGCTTGGCCCCGGTTTGGGCAATGAGCGGCTTGAGAATGTCCATGGCTCCTTCCATGGCTTTGGCGGCAATGAGCATTTCAGGCACAAAGTAGCGACCTTCCTCAAACAGCCGGCCCACCTCTTCCAGCGCCGGAATCAGCGCATCAAACAGGATTTCAAGCGGGTCCGCACCCAACTCCAGCGCCTCGTTGGTTAGCGCCACCACCGGCTCATCTTCGCCGTCGAGGGTGTGGTTGTACAGCGCGTCAAAAATCTCCTCAATCCGTTCGTCCAAATCC
>RFJF01000522.1 GCA_003695455.1 Chloroflexota bacterium | reverse complement strand
CTCGTCGCCCAGTTCCTGCCGGATGGCCTGCTGGACAGGCGCGGTTTTTTGCCCCCACAAATGGTCTGCCGGGCGAATTTCAACGTTGCCGTTTTTTATCCACAGGTACACCGGCGATTCCGCCCGCCCGCGAATCACCAGCGCGTCAAAGCCGGCCCGCTTGAATTCATGGCCCCACCAGCCGCCCGCCTCAGAGCTGGCAATGGCACCGGTCAGCGGCGATTTACCGCCCACGCCGTGCCGCCCCGAGCCGGACAGGTTGGTGCCCTGCATAATTCCGGGCGCAAAAATGAGCAGGTTGTCCGGGCCGAGGGGGTCGGTGCGGGGCGGCAGGTCTCGCAGCAGCAGGTAGGCTACCACCGCCCGCCCGCCCACCAGCAGGCGGTAAAAATCGTCGCCGGGCTGCTCGATGCGCGTTTGGCCGTTGGTTAAATTGACGTGCAAAATTTTTCCGTGAGTTCCGCCAATCATCGGTGTTCCTCCTCAACGCAGGTGCAGGGGTCGGGAATTTGTGTTTTGTGACACTGCACCCTGAATATTCTTTTGGCCGCCCAAAATCGGGCGCGTGTCCGGTGAAGAAATCCATTATACCTTGTAAAACGTAAAGCGTAAAACGTAAAGATTTTGGCCTGAATAACGCAGTACAGCGTGGTGCATTTTATTGCTGTGCATTTTTACAAATTCCGAACTGTTTTCTGCTGTCTGCGTGTTGCGTATTACGTGCAATTTTGGGCTAACAACACACGCAACACGTTTCACGGGTTATATATTCGGGGGCTGGTTTGCACTGCCACCGGTCAAAACTATTTTCACACAAAATTTATTGACAGCGCATTTAAATTGCGATAAAATAGAATTAACAGATATCGGAACAGTGTTGCACAATATGCAACAAAAATATCGCCGTCCACCATTTGAAACCGCTGACCGGCGCGGCCCCGCAACCCCCAAGCCAATCCGGCCAACCGGCTTTCAAATTCCGGCGAACCTTGACCGTCATTTTCAGACGCAAACCAAAACCCGAACGGTTTTACCCACAATGCGTTCCGCGGAATGCTAAATAATCTTCGCATCGCCGAACGATGCGGCATCCATTTTGTCGCTGCCCAATTGTGCCGTACACTTGCGTCAAATTTCACCTGATTTTATTTCAAATAACAGAGAGGACAACCTACTGTGACATCTCAGCACCAACGCAAGCGAAAAACAAATTCAGAAAACACCCCGTTTTCAGAGTTGCCGCACATCCGGCCAACATTGAGCATGCTGGACCGCCAAACCTGCCTGCGCATTCACCAGGCATCCTGCCAAATTTTGCACCAAACCGGCATCCACGTGAACTGCCAACCCGGGCTTGACCTGCTGAAACAGGCCGGCGCACAGATAACAGACAACCTGGTCAAAATTCCGCCGTCGCTGGTGGAGTGGGCGCTGGCTTCGGCGCCGGAATCTTTCAACCTGTACAAACGCGGCACCAACGAAGTGGCCGTCAGGCTGGACGGCGAGGAAGTCTACTTTGGCCCCGGCTCCGACACCTTGCGCTATCTGGACCCGCGCACGGGCGCCCGGCGTGATTTTCAACTGGCGGATATTGCCGACGTGATGCGCCTGTGCGACGCCCTGCCGGAAATCGGATTTGTGATGTCGGTGGGCATTCCGCGTGATGTGCCGGGCGAGGTGTACTTTCGCCACCAGTTTGCCACCATGCTGGAAAACACCACCAAGCCGATTGTGTTTGTCTGCAACGATCTGGCCGACATCGAGGCCATCGGGGCCATGGCCGGGGCCGTAGCAGGCGGCATGGACAAACTGGCGCAGTACCCCACCCTGCTGCTTTACAGCGAGCCGACCACGCCCTTGCAGCACTCGCGGGAAGCCGCCGACAAACTACTCTACGCCGCCGAACACCGCATCCCGGTCACGCACTCGCCCGCGCCGATGATGGGCGGCACCGCGCCTATCACTCTGGCCGGGGCCGTGGCGCTGGGCAACGCCGAAATGTTGAGCGGGCTGGTAATGCACCAGCTCAAAAATCCGGGCGCGCCCTTTTTGTACGGCCACGGCGTGCATCACATGGATATGAAAACGATGATCAGCGTCTACGGCGCGCCGGAATTCCAGTTGGCGCGGGTCATGGCCGCAGAAATGGGTCGTTTTTATCACCTGCCGGTTTGGGGTTATTCCGGCCACAGCGATAGCAAAGTGGTGGACGCGCAGGCCGCCGCCGACACGCAATTTGCCGTGCAAACCGCCCTGCTGGCCCGCACCAACCTCAACCACGATGTGGGCTATCTGGAAGCGGGGCTGACCAACTCGCCGGAGTTGATGGTTATTGCCAACGAGATTATCGGCATGACCCGCTACTTTACCCGCGGCGTTCGGATTGATGACGAATCGCTGGCGGTGGATGTGATTGACCGGGTTGGCCCCGGCGGACAATTTCTGGACCAGGATCACACCTTTGCCCACTGGCGCGAATTCTGGATGCCCGGCCTGTTTGACCGCCAGCGGCTCGAACCGTGGCAGGCCGCAGGCTCGCGCGATGTGCACAGCCGGGCGCGCGAGGTGGCCGTCTCGCTGATGGATGAGCACACGGTTGACCCCCTGCCCGGCCCGGTGAAAGATGAAATTGAGAAGATTCTGAAATCGTGAACTGGCAAATCAGGGTGAATATCACAAAATTCCTGCCGTTTGTTTGCCTGTTGCGTGTTGCGTAAAAACATCCCCAAAACGGAGACGCAACACGCAACACCAATCGAACCCGACGGCAACAAACCAGGATACCAGGTTTTCCAACTCCAAATCTCTGCGAGGTGACAACATGGCAATTCAACTGAAAAATCCAAAAATTGAAACTCCAGATGTCACCCACAAAATTGTACCCAGCGTGTGCGGCATTTGCCCCGCCGGCTGCGGCGTCAACGTGCATCTGGTGAACGGCAAAATCGAGCGCCTGACGCCCATTAAAAACCACCCGCACGGCATTGTTTGCCCGCGCGGCATGGCGGCCAAAGAAATTGTCTACTCGCCGGACAGAATTTTGCACCCCCAACGGCGGGTGGGCGCGCGGGGAGAGGGCAAGTTCGAGCGCATCAGTTGGGACGATGCCTACACCATCATTGTTGAGCAGTTGCACGCCATCTCTAAAAAATACGGGCCTGAGGCCAACTGCATTTACACCGGCCGCGGTAATTTTGAATTTGGGCTGAATGAAATGTTTGCCCCCGCCGGCACCGTCGAGTCATCGGCCAACGCGGTGCTGTTTCCGCTGGGCTCGCCCAACACCACCGGGGTCGGCTCGCTCTGCTACGCGGCCTACGGCATGATTGCCTCGCGGGCCTGCTTTGGCGATTACATCCGCAACATCACCGAGGATTTGGACAACGCCGATTTAATTTTGATTTGGGGCGAAAACCCGGCCACCGATTCATCACCCATCAATTTGCGGCGCATCAAAAAAGCGCAGCGGCGCGGCGCGCAGGTAGTGGTGATTGACCACCGCCGCAGCGAAACCGCCCGCGCCCTGCGAACCGAATGGCTGGGCATCCGGCCCGGCACCGACGGCGCGCTGGCGCTGGGCATGATTCACGTGCTCATTCAGGAATCGCTGTTTGATGCGCAATTTGTCAGCGAGTGGACCCACGGCTTTGAAGAACTGCGCCCCTACGTGGCCGATTTCACCCCGGCGCGGGTGGAATCAATCACCGGCGTGCCGGCGGAGCGCATTCGCACGCTGGCCCGCCAGATTGCCGCCGCGCAGGGTTGTTCAGTTTTGATGTACAGCGGGCTGGAATATTCAAACAGCGGGGTGCAGGCCATTCGGGCAGTCTGGATTTTGCAGGCGCTGGCCGGCCACCTGGATGTGCCGGGCGGCAAGCTGTTCAAAATGCCCAACCGACTCAAACTCAACCGCCGCCTCACCGACCCGCCCTCTGCCGGCCCCAAACCCATCGGCGCCACGGAATACCCGCTTTACTACGAAACCCGCAAAGAGGCTCATGCGGTGATGCTGCCGCAGGCCATTCTGCACAGCAATCCCTACCCGGTGCGCTCGTTGATTATCAGCGGCTCGTCCCTGCTCACGGCGTGGCCCAACCCGGCGCTGTGGCAGCGGGCGCTGGCTGCGCTCGATTTTCTGGTGGTCATCAACCGCTTCCCCACCGCCGACGCCCGTTTTGCCGACCTGTTGCTACCGGCCACCACCGGCTTTG
>RFJF01000521.1 GCA_003695455.1 Chloroflexota bacterium | reverse complement strand
CTGGAATCCCTTCAGCGTCTGGTCGGCGAGGTTGCCCCGGTCCACCAGGAACAGTCCCCGGCGTCCGTCACCCGCCACCCGGCCTGGGATTACAGCGCCACCTGGTCGCCCAGCGGGCAAACTGTGGCCTTTGTTTCAGAACGTGACGGTGACCCGGAAATTTTTGTGCAGAACCTTGAAAGCGATTCGGCGCTGCAACTGACGTTTAACGAAGAAATGGACCGCCGCCCGGCCTGGTCGCCGGACGGCAAGCTGATTGCTTTTGCCGCCGTGCGGGACGGCGTGGAGCAGATTCACCTGATTCGGCCTGACGGCACCGACGAGCAGATTGCCACCCCGCCCAACCTGCGCGGCACCGCTCCGGCCTGGTCGCCGGACAGCCGGCGGCTGGCGTTTATTGGCTGGGATGCCGATAACCACGCCGGAATTTACATCATCGGCCCGGAAATTGAAGACCTGGTGCAGTTGTACCACTCCACGCGCTGGATTGGCGGGCTGCACTGGTCGGCAGATGGGGCGTGGCTCACGTTCACCGCCTGGCAAGACGGCAATCACGAGGTGTTTGCGCTGCCCGCCGACGGCGGCCTGCCCATTCGGATGAGTACCCACCCGGCGTGGGATGATTCGCTGGTGGTCAACCCGGCCGGCCAATTCTCGCCCCCGGCGCCAGACACGGAAAATGTGGCCCGCGCCGCGGCATCGCACCGGCAGGCGGCAGACGGAAATTTTGCAACCGGCGTTAATCTGGCCGATCTGGGCAAGGCGTACCTCATCAACGACATCGGTTTTGGCTGGGGCAAGGGCTTTGTTAACTGGGCCACCGTTGAGCCGGAAGCGGGCAATTTCCGCTGGATTGACCCCGACAACGTGGTCACGGCGCTCGGTGACCAGCAGGTGAAGATTCTGCTGCGCGTGCACGGCACGCCGGATTGGGCGCGGCCCACCGACACCAGCTTCACCCATCCCCCCGATGACATGGCCGATTTTGCCAATTTTATGACCGCGCTGGCCTCGCGTTACAAAGGCAAGGTGGCCGCCTACGAAATCTGGAACGAACCCAACCTGTACTACGAGTGGGGCAACGGCGAGCCGGACCCGGCCCGCTACACAGAAATGCTCAAAGCCGCCTACAGCGCCGTGAAAGCCGTAGACCCCAACGCCCTGATTATCACCGGCGGATTAGCCACCACCGGCGACGGCTCGGCCACGGCCTACGGCGACCTGGCCTTTTTGCAGGCCATGTACAATGCCGGCGCGCAGGGCTATTTTGACGCGGTGGGCAGCCACCCCTACACCTTTGGCCGCGCCCCGGACGAGGTTGACCCGTGGGGGCTGTCGCTGTCTCGGGTGGCGGAGCAGCATCAGGTAATGGTTGACAACGGCGATGGCGATACGCCCATCTGGATTACCGAAATGGGCTGGATTATTGAAAATAGCTGGGAAATGGGCGAACACGAAACATCGGCGGTTTCCGAGCAGGAGCAGGCACGTTACCTGTCTGGCGCATACGCCAAAATCCGCAGCGACTGGCCTTTTGTGCGGGCCGCGTTTCTGTTCAACCTTGATTTTAGCACCGTGCCGTGGTACCCCGCCGCCGAGCCGATGCGCTGGTATTCGATTTTGAACCCGGACCGCACCCCGCGTCCGGCCTACACCACCCTCAAAAACGATATGCACCCCCGGTAATGCCTCATGCGAATTGTTGTAAAAGTTGGAACCAACGTTCTCCGGGCCGGCACCGAGCGGATTCACCGCCCGCGGCTCATTGATTTGGCCCGGCAGCTTGCCCGGCTGAAAGAAGAGGGCCACCAGCCGCTGCTGGTATCATCCGGCGCTATTTTTGCCGGACGGGAACTGCTGGGCCGGGGCCGGCCCTCGCAAAAAAATGATGTGCCGCACAAGCAGATGCTGGCCGCGGTGGGGCAGGGGCAACTGCTCTCGCTGTACCAAAAAATTTTTGAAATGTATGGGCTGACCGTGGCTCAGGCGCTGCTCACCCGCGCCGACCTTGCCAACCGCACCCGCTACCTGAACGCCCGCAACACGTTTCATTTGCTGCTTCGGCAAAAAAACGTCATCCCGGTCATCAACGAAAATGACGTGGTGGCCGTGGATGAAATCAAATTTGGCGATAACGACAACCTGTCGGCGCTGGCGGCCAACCTGGTAGAAGCCGATTTGCTCGTTATTTTGACCGACCAGCGCGGCCTGTTCACCGCAGACCCCCGCACCGACCCCACCGCCCAATTTATCAGCCAGGTTCACACCATCGACAGCAAAATCAAGGCAATGGCCGGCGGCAGCAGCGGCGATATTGGCACCGGCGGCATGACGACCAAAATTGAGGCTGCCGAGCTTGCGACCCGCTCCGGCACGCAGGTGGTGATTGCCCCCGGCAAAGAAACCGACGTGATTTTGCGGGTGGTGGCCGGCGAGCCGCTGGGAACTCGCTTTTTGCAGCACGGCAGCCGGGTTGAAAGCCGCAAACGCTGGATTCTGGCCGAACCGCCGCAGGGCAGTCTTACCGCCGATGGCGGCGCCGTTACCGCGCTGGTCAGCCGCGGCAAAAGTTTGCTGGTGGTGGGCATCACCCGGGTTTCCGGCGATTTTGAGCGCGGCGCCATTGTTCGGGTTTTGGGGCCGGACGGCCACGAGGTTGGCCGCGGGCTGGCTCACTACAAAGCCGCAGACCTGCGCGCCATTTGCGGCAAGCAATCCGGCCAGATTGCCTCAATTTTAGGCTTTGACTACGGCCCCACCGCCATTCACCGCGATAACCTGATTGTGACCCAAAATTCCGGCGAAACCCCTTGACCAAACCGAACAAACGTGCTAAATTGATAGCATGATTGAGCAGCCCATTCCCCTGCAACCCAACGATGTGCGCGTGCTGCTGCGTTGCCCGCTGCATTTTCATTTTCTGCGGCAGAGCGCGCCGCCCCCGCCCCCCGAACCGGATTCGCTGGTGCGGGAAGCCATTCACCGCCTGCACGCCGCCGGCGGCCCGGCCCGGCTTTCTTTGCGCAAGTGTCTGGCCCCGGCTGCCGGAAACCGCGCCGCGCAGCAAATGCTTGAGCTCTACTACCGTCGGCTGCGCAAAGATTGGCCGCAGGTGATAGCCGGCAACGAAACAATGGCCCTGCAAATCCGCATTGGCGGGGTGCAGTTGGCATTGAGCGCCACAGCAGACCGGCTGGACAAAACCCGCGACG
>RFJF01000520.1 GCA_003695455.1 Chloroflexota bacterium | reverse complement strand
TGATTTGGTTGGTCAATTGGCATTTGATATTTCGTCATTCGTAATTGGTCATTTGCTATGAAAATCCCTGTGTACACCGGCCCCGTGCCCTACCTCACCACCGAGCAAATGGTTGAAGTGGACCGGGCGATGATTGAAGATTTTCGCATTGAACTGGTGCAAATGATGGAAAACGCGGGCCGGAATCTGGCCCATCTGGCCCGGGTCAGGTTTTTGGGCGGCCAACCGGCGGGCCGGCGAATCGCCGTGCTGGCCGGGAGCGGCGGCAACGGCGGCGGCGCGCTGGTCTGCGCCCGGCGGCTGCACAACTGGGGCGCGGCGGTGCAGGTGTTTGTCACCCGGCCCGCAGAGCGATTCACGCCGGTTCCGGCCCACCAGCTCGATATTTTGCGGCGGATGAACATCCCCGTTGAAATTGCCGGACCCGATTTTGACGCGCCGCCGCCGGAGTTGATCATTGACGGCATCATCGGCTACAGTCTGCAGGGCAATCCCCGGGGCAGCGCCGCCGCGCTGATTGAATGGGCCAACCGGCAGGCCGCGCCGGTACTGGCCCTCGACGCGCCGTCCGGGGTAGACACCACCAGCGGCGTGGCGCACACGCCGGCCATCCGCGCCGAGGCCACGATGACGCTGGCCCTGCCCAAAGAAGGTCTGCGCGCACCCGGCGTGGCCTCGCACGTGGGCCAACTCTACCTGGCAGACATCAGCGTGCCGCCGCAGCTGTACGCCGAACCGGCGCTGGCCCTGCAAGTCGGCCACATTTTTGCCCAAAGCGATATTGTGCAAATCGGTGAAGGTCGCAAGTAGCACGTCGCACGTCGAAAATGGTTGTGGGCAACCTGCTACCTGCGACATGCTACCTACCACCCCGTTGTGAAATGTTGTTTGTAAAGCCTTGTGTAGACTGGCGGCAAAGTTCGAGTTTATGATTAACCAATATCTGACACTGGCCGACTGGCGGCGGCAGGTGGCCGAAATGTACGCCGAGGTCCGCCGCAACAACAATTCCGCCGCCGCGTGGCGCGAGTTCTGTGCGCGCCGCAACCGGCTCTTTGCCGAACACCCGCAGACGCCGCTGAGCGCGAACCAGCGCGCCGAATTCCACGGATTGCGGTACTTTGACTATAACCCGGCGTGGCGGTTTGTTGGGCAGGTTGAGACGGACGTCACCCCGGACACGCGGGAGATACTGCTGCCCGCCGACGGTGCGTTTCGCATGAGCCGCGCAGCCCGGGTGCATTTTTTGGTGCAGGGGCAGGCGGCGGCGCTCAGTCTGTTCTGGATTGAGGGATACGGCGGCGGCTTGTTCCTCCCCTTCCGGGATGCCACCAACAACGTGTCCACTTACGGCGGGGGCCGCTACTTGATTGACGGTATCAAAGGCGCGGATTTGTCTCCGTCAGCAGATGAGGTGATTCTGGATTTCAATTTTGCCTACAATCCCTCCTGCGCCTACAACAATCAGTGGGTCTGCCCGCTCTCGCCGCCGGAAAATCGCCTGCCGTTTGCCGTGGAGGCGGGGGAAAAGAAGTTTGTGTGAATTCCGGTGAGATGGAGTTTGCACTCTCCCGATTCCTGAATTTTATTTTCACTAATCACTACGCGAAAAGAGGAAATTCATGTCAAACATTCCCGGCCAACATCCCCAAAATGTGAGCGTTGCCCGCTGGAGCGAACTCCCCGACCGCGAACCGCAGTACGCGCTGGTTGCCGGCGTTGATCTGGTGGTTATCCGCACCGATGACAATGTATCGGTGCTGTACGGCCGCTGCCAGCATCGCGGCGCGCTGATGAGCGACGGCACCGTTTCCGGCAACAACCTGATTTGCGGTCTGCACGGCTGGGATTACCGGCTGGATACCGGCGTCAGCGAGTACAACAACAGCGAGTGCCTGCACAAGTTCAACGCCCGGATTGACCCCGCCGCCGACGCCGTACTGGTGGACGAGAACGAAATCCGGGCCTGGCGCATCGAGCATCCCCAGCCGTACAACCGCGACGCCTACCTGGGCCTGTACGCCGACATCCACGGCACGCCGGACGAGCCGCACAACAAATACATCCGTAATCTGGCGCGCAACGGGCTGAAAGAGTGGGGCCACCACGGGCAGGTCAGCGCGATGGGCGTCTCGCTGACGGAACTGCCGCGCTGGGAGGACATCAACCTGGTCACGGCGCAGGCGGCGCGCCGCCCGCTGCTGGATGACGCCCCGGTGGGCACAGAACTGGTCATCGGCCCCAACGCCAAAAAACCGCTGCGGCTGGACATCCCCATATTTGTGAGCGACATGAGCTTTGGCGCGCTCAGCGAGGAGGCAAAGGTGGCGCTGGCAACCGGCGCGGAACGGGCCGGCACCGGCATCTGCTCCGGCGAGGGCGGGATGCTGCCGGAAGAGCAGGCCGCCAACT
>RFJF01000519.1 GCA_003695455.1 Chloroflexota bacterium | reverse complement strand
CTGCGCAAGCGAGAGAATTTTCGGCGGGCGTTTGATAATTTTGACCCCCAAAAAATTGCCACCTACGATGACGACAAACTGGCCCAACTGCTGGCTAATCCCGGCATTGTGCGCAACCGGCGCAAAGTGACGGCATCGGTGCAGAATGCCCGCGCGTTTCTGGCGGTGCAACAGGAATTTGGCACGTTTGATGTCTACATCTGGCAATTTGTTGGCGGACGTCCCCGCCAAAACCGGTGGCAATCGCTGGCCGACATCCCGGCCCACACCGCCGAATCCACGGCCATGAGCAAAGATTTGCGCCGGCGCGGTTTTAATTTTGTGGGGCCAACCATTTGTTACGCGTTTATGCAGGCAACCGGCATGGTCAACGACCATGTGGTTGATTGTTTCCGGCACGCCGAAGTGGCGCAAAATTGATGGAGTGATGCGACAAAAGTCGCAGACTGCTGCCGGTTTTTGTACTACACTGAAAATGGAATTTCAGGTGGAGGAGAAAATGGACCCCTTTTCAAATTTTATAAACGGCAACGGTAAAAATTCAGAGCGATGGGAAATCGCCAATCTGGCGCCGGCCCCGGAAGAAGAGTGGCAGCGCATGCATGAATTTCTGGGCGTGAGCGCCGATGATATTTCGGCGATGGTGGAAACGGTAGAGGTGCTGTTCCGGCGGGGGCCGGAGCTGGTGGTTGGCACGTACGATTATTTGTTGCAGGACCGCGAAACCGCCGCCATTTTAGGCTGGGAACGCGGCGCAGACCCGGAGCATCTGGCCGAACGCCGCCGATTTTTTACCGTGTGGCTGGCCCGCACCCTGGGGCTGGATTTCAGCCAGGATTTTGCCCGCTACCTGTTCCGGGCAGGGCAATTGCACGCGGGGCATGGCCCGCGTGCCACGCACGTGCCGGAAATGTACGTCACCGGCTCTATCAGCCTGGTTAACGCCACCTTTGCCCGGTTTCTGGCCGAAGAAATGCCTGGCAACCCGGTGATTCCGGCGGCACTGGCCGGCTGGAACAAGGTGCTGAGTTTGCACTTGAATATGATGCTGTTGGGGTATCGCTCGGCGCTGGCGCTGGACAGCGGTGATTTTGCGGTGAACGTGTCTATGTTTGGCCGCATGCGCACCCTCACCCACCGCCAGAATATGCAGATGCGCCTGCCCGCCGGTGCGCGAATGGAAACTGCGCTGCAAAAATTTTTCAACTACTATCCGCAGGCTCGCGCCGATGTGTTTGATTTGGGCTGGATTGGCGGCGAACGGCTGGACGCCTCGGGCACGCCCTGGTTTGAGGCGCACAAGGTGTACCACATTAAACCAATGTGGCGGGTACTGCTCAACGGCAAAGATTTGAGCTACATTGGCGGCACGCGGGTTCCGGTGTCTGAAGGCGACGAGATTCAAATTTTCCCACCGGGCCGGTAGCCAATTACGTTAACGCCTTCAACCCTTCGCGGTCAACAATTTCAATCCGGTGCCGGTTCATTTCAATGAGTCCGGCCTGCTGAAGTTCACGGAAAGCGCGGCCCACCATTTCACGCACGGTACCCAGGTGGGCCGCAATTTCATCCTGCGTCCAGCGGCGCCGGTTCAGCGTGCTGCCGTCACGGCTCTGTTGCAGCAGAAAGGCGGCCAGTCGCCCTGTAACCGACAGAAATGACAGGTTGTACACGCGTTGTACCAACTGGCGACAGCGCATTGCCAGATTTTTGATGATGGCTTCGCTCAGCTCCGGAAACTGGCGGCGCAGGTGGTGCAGCGCCTGGCTGGTGATGACCCACACCACCGAATCATCCAGCGCGGCCAAACTTGCCGGGTTGGGGCCGCCATCTACCACTGGTACCTCGTTGCATGAATCGCCGGGTTTGAGGGTAGCCAAAATATGCTCTTTGCCCTCTTCTGAAACACGGTACACTTTGCACAACCCCTCAACCACCAAATGCAAGCCCGAGTTGGATTCTCCCTCCAAAAAAATAATTTCACCCGCGCTGTATGCCCGTTCTACGGTTGACCGGGCCACCGCCGCCAGCGCGGTTTCATTCAACCCCCGAAAGTAGGGAATAGTTTGCAGCAGTTCTGTGGCCTGCGGGCCGGTTGATGCGCTCATTGCGTCCCTTTCGTCAAATCCTAATTACCACAATGGTAAAATCATCGTGCTGGCTGGCGCCCCGCATAAACTGGAGCACCGCCTGTTTTACGTGTAGCAGCATGGCTTCGGCGCTGGATACCGGCCCGGCAGCCACAATATTTTGCAAACGGTCAAACCCCAGAAATTCATTTTCCGGGTTTTTTGCCTCTACCACGCCATCGCTGGTAAAGACCACCAGGTCACCCTCTGACAGCGTTTGGTTGTGTTGCGGGTAGCCAATACCGGCAGCCAGCCCTTGCCCCAGCGCAAATCCCCCCACCTCCGGTTGCTCTACCTGACCACCGGCATATTTGATGTACGGCGGAATGCATCCGGCGTTCACCACTTGCAGCACCGCTTTATCGCCTGCCAATCCCAGTTCGGCAAAGCACAAGGCGCAGTTTTGGCGTCGTGGTTTGGTGTAGGGGGTAATGGCGCTGTCCAAATAGACCAGTCGTTCCGGCGGAGAAAATTCCCGGTTGAGCGCGGCGTCAAACTGGGCCAGACTGGCAGCCATCAGCAGTGCCGCCGATACGCCTTTGCCGGTAACATCACCCACGGCAAACGCAAATTTGTTGATGAGCGACCCGGCGGGCGTAAAACGATGATAGCGGTAAAAATCGCCGCCAATTTCATGGGCGGCAGATGTAAAACACGCCACATCCAAATCAGGCCAGTTGGGATGCGGCGGCGGGAGCAGCCCCTGCTGAATTTCGCGGGCCAGCGTCAATTCATCAAACATGCGCTGGTGGGCCTGTTCAACCGCGTCAAACAGGCGGGCATTTTCAATGGCTCCGGCGGCCACTGCGGCCACGGGTCCAGCAATTTGAGGTCATCCGTGGTAAAGCGGCCCACCTCCACATCAGACATATTCAGCACGCCGATGACGTGGCCTTTGGACAGCAGCGGAATACAGGCCAGCGAGCGGATTTCGAGCTTGGTTTCCTGGTCTACTCCCTTGTAGTGGCGGGTATCCTGATGGGTGTCTGAGACAATGATGCTTTGTCCGGTTTGCGCCGCCTGTCCGGTTACGCCTTCGCCGGGCCGCAACCTCCAGCCGATGATTTTATCCCGCGCCGAACCGGTGGCCTGCCGGCAGACCAGTTCATCGCTGTCAGGTTCGTACAGCCAAAAAGAAGTACCCACAATATTCAGCAAGTGGTTCACTTCGTTCAAAATTGTTTGCAGTAGTTCGTCCAGTTTCAGGGTGGAATTAAAAACCTGGCTGGCGCGATTGATGACCGCCAGTTCGCGGTTGCGCTGCTGGATTTTCTGGGTGATGCTGCGCTGCCGTTCAAACAGGCGGGCATTTGCCACCGCGCCGGCTACCTGCGCGGCCACTGTTTCGGCCAGCGAAACTTCTGCCG
>RFJF01000042.1 GCA_003695455.1 Chloroflexota bacterium | reverse complement strand
CGCGGCGAGCAGGACGACGGCGATTACATCAACTGCCCGTTCACGGAGGAAGAATACAGCCGTTTTGTCCACTCGCTACGCGAAGCCGAACGCATCGAACTGAAGCAGTTTGAGCAGGAGGACCCTCACTTTTTTGAGATGTGCCTGCCCATCGAAGAAATTGCCCGCCGCGGCGAGCAGGCGCTGGCCTTTGGCCCCATGCGCCCGGTGGGGCTAACCGACCCGCGCACCGGCCGCCGGCCGCACGCCATTTTGCAGCTCCGGCAAGACAATCTGGCCGGCACACTGTACAATCTGGTGGGCTTTCAAACCAACCTCAAATGGGGCGAACAACGGCGCGTGTTCCGCATGGTTCCGGGGCTGGAAAACGCGCAGTTTTTGCGCTACGGCATGATGCACCGCAACACGTACATCAATTCGCCGGCGCTGCTGCGGCCCACCCTGCAATGGCGCACCCGCGATGACCTGTTTTTTGCCGGGCAAATTACCGGGGTAGAAGGCTACGTGGGCAACGCCGCCACCGGCCTGCTGGCGGGCATCAACGCCGCCCGGCTGCTGCGAGGAAAATCGCCGGTGGTGCTGCCGCAAACCAGTATGCTGGGCGTGCTGGTTCACTACATTACCCACGCCGAGGCCAAAGATTTTCAGCCGATGAAAGCCAATTTTGGGCTGATGCCGCCCCTTGAACCGAAAATCCGCAACAAGCGCGCCCGTTACCAGGCCTACGCTGACCGCGCTCTGGCCGACCTCGACGCGTTGATTGCAGCGGAACAACTCACCGGGTTGACGATTTTGAAATGACGGATTACGATGGGGGCAACCCGTCTGGATTCCGGAAAACAGCAACGATGCAAAACAAACCACTCGCCCAATGGCTGCAGGACCACACCGATATGCTGGGCAGCACCGCCGACCCCAAAGACAGCGCCTTTCACCGGGCGCTGTTTGAGGGGCTGATTGACCTGGCCCAATCCGGCGAAACCCGCATGGTCAACTCGGTGGTAGAGAGCGCCGCCGCGCACGCCGTGGCCGTGGGCCGCCCACTGACAGACCTGCTGGGCGTGCACCAGCGCCTGCGGCGCGGCATTTGGGACCGCATCCGCGAGGAAATTGACCCGGAGCCGGCCTTTGACATGCTCACCGACCTGGATGCCATTTTTGTGCACGTCATCCGCGTTACCATTGACGCCTACCAGACCGGCGTCCGGTTGGCGCAGGCAGCCAAATCTACGGAAATCTCGCGGCTCTACTCGGAATCTGAACAAAAGGTGATGAAGTACGCCACCGAAGTTTCCCGCGCCAACCGCGAACTGGCCCGGCTGGAGCAGGCCAAAACCGATTTTATCAGCATTGCCGCCCACGAACTCAAAACCCCGCTCACGTTGATTCAGGGTTACGTAGATATTCTGCACGGCATGGACATTGGCGAGCAGGGCAAAACACTGGCCGCCGGCATTGACCGCGGCGTGCAGCGCATGGACCGGATTTTGGATGATATGCTGGATTTATCGGCAATGGATATGCGCAAACTGCAACTCATTCTACGCCACGTGAATCTGGAAAAAACCATCCGGCTTGTCATTGCCCAAAGCGAACGCAGCCTCAACGAGCGCGGCCAGACCATCACCACCCACGGGCTGTCCGCCCTGCCGGAAATCGAGGCCGACGCTAACCGGCTGCATCAGGTGTTTCGCCAGCTTCTGAACAACGCCATCAAATACACCCCCGATGGCGGAACCATTGCCATTACCGGCAAACCGCTTGGCCCTGCCCCGGACGAAATTACCGGCGTACGCATCGCCATTAGCGATACGGGCGTAGGCATTGCGCCGGAACACCGGGAAAAAATATTTGAGAAGTTCTACCGGGCCAGTGATTCGTCCCGCCACTCAACGGGGCAGACCAAATTTATGGGCGCCGGGCCGGGGCTGGGGCTGGCTATTGTTAAAGGGCTGGTTGAGGCTCACGGCGGCCGCGTTTCTGCTGAAAGCCCCGGATTTGATATGCAAAACTGCCCCGGCAGCAAATTTGTCATTGACCTGCCCTGCAAAGCCAACCCGCCCGCCGACATCGGCGTGCAGTGGATTGGCCCCGT
>RFJF01000518.1 GCA_003695455.1 Chloroflexota bacterium | reverse complement strand
GAACAATGATTGCGGGTTTCATTTGTCACTCCTCATTGAGATGTAAATCTTTAACATTGAGTTGCAGGGTGCGCGACCCGTTCCACTCATTGAATTCAAGGTTGTACACCACATCAACCGGCTGGGCCGCATGTAGTTTTTCGGCCCAATACCCCTGCCTGAAGGCGATGGCGTTCCAGTCTTGCCGGCCATCATTAAGGGTGAGCCGCAAATGGCTGTTGTCTTTGCCCACCGTGCGCAGTTGTTTGATTTTGAGATTTCGGGAGACAAATTTGGGGGTGGGGTTGCCGTACCCAAATGGCTGCAATTTGTGAATGTCTTCTACCAGCGCCGGCCGAACGGCGCGCAAGTTGACTTCGGCATCTACAAAAAGCGTTGGACGTAACTCGGTCACATCCAGCGTTTGAGCGGCAATTTCCCGCAACCGGGCCTGAAGCAGCGGCACGTTTTCATTTTTCACGGTAAAGCCTGCCGCGGCGGCGTGGCCGCCGTATCGCTCCAGCAAGTCGGCGCACTGGTCCAGCGCCTCGGTAATGTGAAACTCGGCAATGCTGCGCGCCGAGCCTTTGGTGAATTCCGGCCCCTGTTCTGCCACCAGCGTGGGGCGATAAAATTCATCCGTTAACCGCGAAGCTGCCAGCCCCACCACGCCGGGGTTAAAATCCGGGTGGCTGATAAAATAGATGGGACTCTGGCCCTTATCGGCCAAAATTACGTCTCGCGCCATATTCACGGTTGTTTCGGTCAGAAATTGGCGTTCGCGGTTTTGTTTGTTCAGGTCTATGGCCAGTGGGATGGCCGTCTGCCCGTTTTCTGCCATCAGCAGGTCATAGGCGGCCAGTGCGTTTGCCAGGCGGCCGGCGGCGTTAAGACGCGGCCCAATGGTAAAGCCGATGGTTCCGGCAGTGATGGCGTGGTTGGGGCCGGCGCCGGCCTCTTCCAGCAACGCGGCCAGCCCCGGCCGCAGGCTGCGGTTAAGCGCGCGCAAACCTTTTTCAACCAGTTTGCGGTTTTCACCGTACAGCGGGGCTAAATCGGCCACGGTACCCAGCGCCACCAGGTCAAGGTATCGGTCCGGGTCAAACGTAGCCTGCCGCCGCCGCCCGTTCAGCGATTCGGTGCGCAGCAGGGCCTGGGCCAGTTTGAAGGCCAGCCCCACCCCGGCCAGTTCTTTGAAAGGGTAGGTGCAATCAGCGCGTTTGGGGTTGATGGCTGCCAGAGCGGGTGGAATTTTGTCACCCACGTGGTGGTGGTCTGTAATGATGATGTCAAGCCCCAGGCTGTTGCCAAATTCAACTTCTTTCACAGAGCGGATGCCGCAATCTACGGTGAGCACCAGCTTTACGCCGTTTTGGGCCAATTCTCGCAGAGCATCATTGTTTAGCCCGTAGCCTTCATCAAACCGGTTGGGAATGTAGGGCTGCGCGTTGGCGCCCAGCGCAGTGAGAATTTGCATCATCAGCGCGGTCGAGGTCACACCATCGGCGTCGTAATCACCGTAAACGGTAATGAGTTCGTGGTTTAAAATGGCCTCTGCCAACCGGTCAACCGCCGTGCGCATATCTTTCAGCGCAAATGGGTCATCACCGGCCCACTCAAAATTGAGAAAATCGGTCACTTCCCGGGGCATGGTGAATCCACGGTTGTAAAGAATCTGCACTACCAGCGGCGGTACGTTGGGAAATTGGTCAAAGTGTGATTTTGGGGCGCGTTCGGCAATTTGCCACTGTTTGGTGTGTGCTTGTTTGGGGTAAGTCAAAGGAAAAAAACTCCTTTTGAAAATACGGCAAACGGTAGACGGCAAACGGTAGGCAGGGCATCCCGATGCCCGCCCATTTTCATTCTCGTTGCTGTGCTGCCGGCTGGGTTGGCCTCCTGTAAAATACAGTAGACGGTAGACGGATGCCGGCATCTGTGGGCGTTAATCCGCCAACCAAAATAGCCTGCCTATTATAGTGCAGGCCGGGGCAAACAAAAAAACAGCCGCGCAAAAACAAAAAATCCCTCGCGGTGCCGCGAGGGATTTTAATATTTTGGTTTGTCGGATTATTCAATCCAGCCTTGTCCCTTGAGAAAATCTGTCAGGCCGGGGATGGTGAACTTTTCACCCTGGTAGGCTTTATAGGCCCAGTAAAATGTAACCAGCCACAGCAGCAGCGGTACACAAGCCAGAACCACCGTCCAGCCCAGCACTATGCTGAGTATCACCAGTACAATATTTACTGCCAGGGCCTGCACGGCGTGATACTTTTGAAACGGCCGGTTTTTCATATCCTCAACCAGCAAAATAATAATTGCAACAATGCCGATGGGGTACGAAAGTGCTGACATTAATTTATCTTGATCGGTTAAGTCGTTCATGTTTTGCGTTCCCTCTCTTTGCTAAAAAATTTAATTAATTTTCCCAAAACCACTGCATATCGCCCACAGATTGGCCTTTTTGCAGCTTATCGGCAATGATGTAGGCGTCAACCGCACCAACAATCGAAGCAATCAGCGGCCCAATACAGGGGATGAACCACAAAATAACCCAGGCCACAATCAATATAATCCCCTTTTTTTGCTGGCCCAAATAAAGTTGCCCCACTCCACCAAACAGCAACAAACTTAAAATTGCGGCAATAATGGCGTTCTTTGGGGGATCGTCTGGTTGAATTTGGGTGGTTGATTCAAACATTCAAACATCCTCCCTAAAATGATTTGATTTGGTAATTCATTCTAACACAGGTGTCAGTCTGGTTGCAACACACTTCTCAATTTTTAAGAATTTTTGGGATTTGAGAAGTTGCCAGCCCTATCCGGCAGTGTTATCATTGTACAGTGTTCAAATTTTAATACGCAATCTGCGCCACATGGTTGCAAAATTACACAAATTTGGTACCGGTTATACCGGAAAAATGGAGTTTGGATTGACAAAAAATATTGTATTTATGGGGACGCCAGACTTTGCCGTTCCGGCGCTGAAAACACTCATTGCCGGCGATTACAATTTGGCGGCCGTGGTAACGCAACCGGACCGGCCCAGCGGCCGGGGCAAAACCCTTACACCGCCGCCGGTTAAAGTGGTGGCCCGGCAGGCCGGTGTGCCGGTGCTGCAACCGCCACGATTGCGCAAAAAAGAGGCCGTAGCCCAACTGGCCGCCTTTAACCCGGATTTAATTGTGGTGGCTGCCTTTGGGCAAATTTTGCGCCCAAATGTGTTAAATTTGCCGCCGTTTGGCTGTATTAACATTCACGCCTCTTTGCTGCCGCGTTGGCGCGGCGCGGCCCCTGTGGCGGCGGCTATTTTGGCCGGAGATGCTGAAACCGGCGTCACCCTGATGCAAATGGACCCCGGTCTGGACACCGGCCCTATGATTGCCAAACGCGCAACTCCAATTTTGCCAACGCACACCACCGCCAGCCTCACCAAAGAACTGGCCCACTTGGGCGCAGATTTGCTGGCAGAAACACTCCCGGCATGGTTTGCCGGTGACATTGAGCCGGAAATTCAGGACGAATCGCAGGCCACGCTGGCCCCCCGCCTGCAAAAAGAGGCCGGCCGCATTGACTGGCAACAGCCGGCAATTGAAATTGAACGGCAGGTGCGTGCCTATTGGCCCTGGCCCGGCACCTTCACTACCGGGCCGCGCGGCCCCATCAAAATTCTGGCGGTGGAACCGGCCCCACCGGAGGCCGGTGCGCTGGCCGAACCATTAGCACCCGGCACCGTCTTTAAATTCCGCAAACTGCCGTTTGTGGCTACCGGCAACGGCGCGCTGCTGCTGGCGCAGGTTCAACCCGCCGGCAAAAAAGCCATGGACGGCCGTTCGCTGTTGAACGGCCAGCCGGAATTGTGGAACGCGGTACTGGGGCAGGAGCCGGAATGACCCGCAACCCGTTTATTGACAATCTGCATTTCACAGAAGTTGAAAAAGATTTTTTGCACGTGATTGAACGGCAAATG
>RFJF01000041.1 GCA_003695455.1 Chloroflexota bacterium | reverse complement strand
CGTGGCCGTCGGCTGAACCCGGGCCAGTCCCGGCCCGCACGCCAGCGAGGCCGCCGCCAGCACACCCGCCACTGCAAACAACTTCCATCGAGCAAAATTCATTGCGCCCTCCGTTCCACAGGCAAAAATTGTCAAACTGAACAAATCAGCGCAAAATTATACCAGAATGACAAGCACCCACCAAACCCGTCCCCCCAATCAAAAATTGGCCGCGCCGTGGCTGCGGCTCAACCTGCCGCCGGAGTTGGCCCAAAAAGCGGTGCTGTGGGCCGTATCGCTCATTGTGCTGCTGGCGCTGGCTGCCGGCGGATTGCTGGTTGCCGTGCCTGACGCCAGCGCGCCGCCCACCGTCAAAATTGGGCTGGTAGCCCCGTTTGAGGGCGAATTCCGTAGTACCGGCTACGATGTGCTGTTTGCCGTCAAGCTGGCCGTGCAGGAACGCAACCGTGAAGGAGTGGCCGGGCATCGCGTAGAATTGGTAGCGCTCAACGATTTCAACGACCCGGCCGAGGCCCGGCAGCAGGCCGGCGCGCTGGTCAGCGACCCCGGCATTGTGGGTGTCATCGGCCACCAAACGGCGGCAGCCACCGCCGCCGCCCTGCCGGTGTACCGGCAGGCGCAACTGGCCGTGGTGGTTCCGTGGAGCGCGGATGCGGCGGCAATGACAGAATCGCCGGGCGTGGTCAGCGTAGCGGCCACACCGGCAGAAATTCAGGCCCGGCTGCAAAAAATTCTGGCCGAAAAGGGCCTCTCGGAGCCGGTGATTCTGACCGGGGCGGGCAATCCGTCACTGCCCGCCACCTCCGCCGTCGCCGATGCCATCGTTCTGCAGACAGACCCGGTTTCAGCCGGCACTATTTTGCCGGCGCTGAACGCCGCCGGCAACGCGCGTCCCATCTTCGGCCTTGAAACAACCGTGGGCCGCCAGTTGGTGCAGGTTGCCGGCCCCGCCGCCGATGGGCTGGTGTGGCTGTCGCCCGGGCCTGCTGCGGCAGACGTGCCCGGCGCGGAGTCATTTGCGCAAAATTACCAGGCCATGGCCGGGCATCCCCCCGGCCCGCGCGCCGTACTGGCCTACGATGCCGCGCACACCCTGCTGGATGCCGTTGAACAAACTATGAATTTGCGCAAAAAATGGTATAATACCCGTTTAAGCCGGTCCGATGTGCAACATACCGTGGTCAATGTGCGGCGGCAGGGCCTGTCCGGCGACGTTTCATTTACCAACCTCGGCTTGCGAGCCAGCGCCCCGGTGTGGGTGTATCAAATTTCGGCAATGAATTATCCAGGAAACGTCATTGATCGTTAACAAAGTTACCCCAAGAATTTTAATGTTGTCGTGGGAATACCCGCCTCACATCGAGGGCGGGTTGGGCCGGCACGTGGCCGAACTGGCCCCGGCGCTGGCCCGGCAGGGCATTGATGTGCATGTGGTCACGCCTGTTGGCGAACCCACTGTGGCCCAATTGCGCGGCCAGACCGTTGATGAATTTCAGAACGGGCTGGTGCAGGGTATTCCCGGCGAAGCGACCGTGGTGAACGAAGACGGCGTGATTGTTCACCGGGTCTTTACGCACCACAAAAATACCCCCACCGATATTTACTCGCGGGTGACAGAAGTAAACCGCGTGCTTGAATCGTACGTATCGCGGGTGCGGCAGCAGTACGGCCCGTGCGGGCTTATTCACAATCACGATTGGCTGACCGCCTTTGCCGGCATTGCCATAAAGCAAAAGTGGAATTGCACGCTGGTGTCTACCATTCACGCCACAGAACGAGGCCGGGCGCGCGGCCATTTAACCCAAAAGCTTCAGTATGACATTGACCAGGTTGAACGCGATTTAATCCGGCAGTCTGATAAAGTGATTGTGTGCAGCCGCCACATGTGCCGGGAACTGCAAACGTTTTTCCAGACCCCGGTAGAAAAAATGGCCGTGGTTCCCAACGGGGTAGATGTGGCCGCCCTGCAAGCTGTGCCTGATAACGGGCTGGAGGAGTTCAGGGCGCGCTTTGCCGCCCCCGATGATAAGCTGGTGTTCTCCATTGCCCGGCTGGTGTTTGAAAAAGGGATGCACCGCCTGGTTGACGCCGCGCCGCAAGTGCTGCCCAAATGCCCCAACACAAAAATTGTCATTGCCGGCAAGGGGCCGGAAGCCGAGCGCCTGAAAGAGCAGGCCAACTATTTGGGCGTGGCCGACCACGTGAGTTTCATCGGCTTTGTTTCTGACGAGGAGCGCGACCAGTTGTTCAAGGTGGCCGATTGCGCCGTGTTCCCCAGCCTGTACGAACCGTTTGGCATTGTGGCGCTGGAAGCGATGGCGCTGGGCTGCCCGGTGGTGGTCAGCGATGTGGGCGGCTTTTCAGAGGTGGTGACGCATAACTTTACCGGCACCACCGTCTTTCCGGACAACCCGGAATCGATTGCCTGGGGCATTATTCACACCCTCTCCAACCCCGCCGGCACGCAGAACCACGTGGAAAATGCCAAAAAATGGGTCGCCGAAAACTTTACCTGGAACCGCGTAGCCCAACTCACCGGCGATGTGTACCAAACGGTAATCGGAGCAACGCTCAAAAGCACTTGACATCAGAATTTAACTGTGTTACACTCGCGTTTATTCAAACCCTTGACGTGTGAAATATGATGAACCTTTTAATTGTATTGCCCAGGAGCCCGCGTATTCGGCCAGACACCGTGTCTGGATAGCGTGCTTTGGCGGTTAAACTAATCGGCATACAGGCTGGTCCCGGACACTGGGGTCAGCTTTTTTTATTGATTTGGGGAGAAAACAATGGGAATCAATGCCAAAATAAAGGTGGGGGTGTACGGCGCCAGCGGATACACCGGCTTTGAAACGCTCGCCATTCTGCGCAAACACCCGGCGGTGCAACTGGAATTTGCCACCTCCGAAAGCTCCGCCGGCGGAAACATCCGCGATATTTACCCGGTTCCGTGGGATATTCCGCTGGTGTCCGCCGCCGATGCCCCGCTGGACGCAGTGGACGCCGTCTTCTGCTGTCTGCCGCACGGGGCCAGTATGCCCACCGTCATTGCGGCGCGGCAGAGCGGGGTGCGGG
>RFJF01000040.1 GCA_003695455.1 Chloroflexota bacterium | reverse complement strand
GCGCAGAGGGCAGCGCGGATGCCCGGCACTTTGTTGGCCGCCATGGATGCCCCGGTGCCGGTGTAGCAGAACAGTACGCCCTCATCGGCCTCACCGCTGGCTACGGCATCGCCCAGCTTCTCCGAGGCCAGCGTCCACGGCAGGTCATCACCCGCCGGCGGCCCGAACAGCATTACCTGGTGGCCGCGCCGTTTCAACTCCTCAACCACAAAATCGGTCAGGTGGGTTTTCTCATCGCTGGCAACGGCTATTTTCATTGTATCCTCCTCGTATAAAACAAGCGATTCAGCGATTCAGCGAATGGCGATTTGGCGAATGACGAGTAACCCCAACTCCTCTGCTCCCTTGCTCCCCATCTCCTCCTGCTCTCTTAAAAACAGGATTCGGGAGCCGGGAGTCAGGAAGCAGGAATCCAGACCCTGTACTCTGGATTCTGGCTATTGTACCCAAACGCGCCACGGTGCGCAATCCCGGTAGCAAAGCGCCTGCAATTGTGCTATCATGCCAGACACAATGTACTCAAGGTTGAGCCATGCGAATTGACGCCCACATTCATTACATGCCGCCGGAAATTGCGGCAAATCTGGCCGATTTTACCCGGCGCGAACCCTACTGGGGCTTGCTGACCGGCCCCAACTCGGTGCAGGGCTGGGCTTCGGCGGAGCAGATGATTGACGATATGGACGCCGCCGGTCTGGACCGGGTGGTGGTGGTGGGCGAATATTTCCGGCGGCACGAATCGTGCGTGGCCCGCAACACGCAGGCCATCGAACTGACCCGCCGCTGGCCGGAACGAATCATTGCCCTGGCTACGCTGCAACCCAACGCCGGCCCCCGCGCGCTGGATGAACTCCGCCGCTGTGTGGATGGCGGCCTGCGCGGCGTGGGCGAACTGAACCCCTACGCGCAGGGATTCTCGCTGGCCGGCGCCGATTTTTTGCGGCTGGCCGAAGCCTGCGCCCGCGCCGGTTTGCCGCTCAACCTGCACACCAACGAGGAAGTTGGCCCCTACTACCCCGGCAAAAGCGCCACCCCCCTGCGCCACCTGTACGCGCTGGCCTGCCGCTTTCCGGAACTGAAGCTGATTTTGGCGCATTGGGGCGGCGGTCTGCTGTTTTACGAGATGATGCCCCGCGTGCGCCGCCGGCTCAAAAATGTGTGGTACGATACCGCCGCCTCGCCGCTGCTTTATTCTACCCGCAAAATATTCCCGGCGGCGCTGCACGCCGTGGATCACCGCAAAATTTTGTACGGCTCAGATTACCCGCTGCGCCTTTACCCCAAAAAACAACGTCAGCCCGATTTTCGACCGTTTCTGGCCGCCATTGAGCGGCTTGAGTTGGAGGCTGATGTTGCCCGCGACATTTTGGGGCGCAACGCCGCCCGGCTGTTCGGCCTGCTCCCGGATGACCGGCCCGCACCGGCCCCGCCGGACATCGAGCCGGTTGCTCCGCCCGCGGCGTTGGCCGGCAGTTTGCCGGTGAGCCGGGTGGCCCAAACCTGGCCGGAAACACAGGTTGTGTTTGAGCAATTTGGCATCCCCTGGCAAGATTCGCCGGTGCCGGATTGGGAGCCGGTGGCGCAGGCCGCCGCTGCCCGCGGGCTGTCCCCGGAAACGCTGCTGAACGCGCTGAACCGGGCCATCGATTCCAAACCCAATTGAAGGATGCAGAAAAAACCATGCCACGTGCCAAAATTCTGATTGTTGAAGACGAACTGATAGTTGCCAACAATCTCAAAATAAATCTTGAACAGATTGATTACCACGTGCCGGCCATTGCCGCGTCCGGGGTACAGGCCGTAGAAAAAACACTGGAACACTGGCCCGACCTGATTCTGATGGATATTAAACTGCGCGGTAGCATGGATGGCATCGAAGCCGCCCGCCAAATTCGGGAGCAGGTGGATGTTCCCATTATTTTTATGACCGCCTACACCGACGACGCTACGTTTCAGCGCGCAAAACAAACCGAGCCTGCCGGATATGTGCTGAAACCGTTTGAAATGCGAGACATGCACAGCACCATTGAAATGGCCCTGTACAAACATGAAGCCGACCGCAAACTCAAACAGAGCGAAGCCCGCTACCGGCGGCTGTTTGAACAGAGCAGCGCCCTTTTGGCCGATACCGAAGCCCTGTACCGTTTTAGCCTGAGTATTGCCACCACCGAGAACCTGCCGGATTTGCTGCAAAATGTGGTGAACAGCGTTGCCGAAACATTGCCTGCCTTCAGGGTAACATTGCTGACATTAAATTTTGAAACCCGGCAAATTGAACAAATCATCACCAACCGGCCGGTTTCCGGGTTGCAACTACCTGATTCTGTGCAGTTGCCGGACACATTTGAAGAATTGGAAGAAGGATTGACCGGCTGGGTTGTTCGGCATAAAAAACCGGCGTTGTCTCCCAAAAACAGCCCTGACCCCCGAGAGAGCCTGCGCGTGCGGCAGCGGCGGCAGGCCAACAAAGTTGGCGCCATACTGGTGGTGCCTCTCCAATACCATGCACAGGTTTTTGGTACGCTCACCGCCGCAAACCAATTGTATCAGCCAGATTTTGACCAGCGGGATGTCAAGCTGCTGTCGGCTATGGCCAACCAGACCGCCGTGGCAATTGAAAACGCCCGCTTGCTGGAAAACACCCGCCAGCGTGTTACCGAACTGGAGGCCGTACATCAGGCCACCCTGAGCCTGACCTCAAGCCTGAAATTGCCAACCGTGCTGACCGGTATTCTGCAAAGTGTGGTTACGCTGCTGCCCAACACCATCAAATCGGTAATTTATCTGTATCAAAATGGAGAACTGATTTTTGCCGCCGACAAAGGCCGGGAACAGGTCGGCAATACCTATTTTCCCCCGCCCCGCACCAACGGCACTACCTACACGGTGGCCCAAACCGGCCAGACAGTTGTGATTGCCGATATACAAAACGACCACCGGTACAAAAATTATCATCCCGAATGGAAAGTGGCAATGGTTAGTTTACCGCTTAAAGTGGGCCACCGGGTGCGCGGGGTGATGAATGTTTTTCACCACGCGCCCCACCCCTGGAGCGATTCTGAACTGCGTGTGCTGCGGCTGCTGGGCGACCAGGCGGCAGTTGCCATTGAAAATGCGCGTCTGTACGAACAAACCCGGCAGGATGCCGCCACCAAAGCCGCCCTGCTTGAAACCATTAACCACCGGGTAAAAAACAACCTGTCAACCATCATCGGCATGTTGTACGCCATTCAGCATTGCACCGCCGATGGGCAAACCATCAATCTTGACGACCTGATTGGCCGCATTGAGGCGCTGGCTACAGTACACAATCTGCTGGCCGCCCACGAATGGCAACCCCTGCCGCTGAGCGAACTGGCAGAACGTGTCATTGACTCTGCCATTCAGAGCTACCCCGATGTCACCCCGCCCATCTGTGTCACGGTCCAGCCATCGCCCGTAACCGTAACCCCCAAATGCGCCACCAACCTGACCCTGATCTTGCACGAACTGGCAACCAATGTGCTCAAACACGTGGCGCCGGTGGCGCCAACGCCCAATGTTGATGTCAACATCCGCGCCGGCGGGCACAACGTTGTGAATCTGACATTTTGTGATAACGGCCCCGGTTATCCGCAGGCCGTACTGGACCAAACCCGGCAGCAGGTGGGGCTGTTTCTGGTCAACACAGTCATCACCAACGGGCTGCGGGGCGTAGTGCATTTGCGCAACCATAACGGCGCGGTTGCAGATTTTCACTTTGCGCCGATTATCGAATAGCCAAATCTCTGATTTTCTGAGAGGAAACCAAAATGCCAACCTTTGATCTGGTCATTAAAAATGGAACCGTTGTTACCGCTACTGCCACATTTCTGGCTGATGTGGCGGTGCAGGGCGAAAAGATTGCGGCCGTTGGGCAACAATTGAACGGCCGGCAGGAAATTGACGCCGCCGGCCAACTGGTCACACCCGGCGCTGTGGACGTACACGTACACATGCAGATGCCACTGGGCAACGGCGTTCGCTCGGCGGATGATTTTTTTACCGGAACCCGCGCTGCCGCGCTGGGTGGAACCACCACCATCATTGATTTTGTGGAAACCGCGCCGGAAGAATCGCTGCTGGAGGGGCTGGCAGCCCGCCGTGCCGAAGCCGACCCCCGTGTGACCATTGACTACGGCCTGCACATGACCATTGCCCCCACCGATATTTCCAAACTGGACCAAATCCCGGCGGTGTTCGATGCCGGCTGCGCCAGCTTTAAATTATACATGGCCTACGGTTTCAGGCTGACCGACGACCAACTGCTGCGGGCGCTGCAAGCGGTGCGCGGGGT
>RFJF01000517.1 GCA_003695455.1 Chloroflexota bacterium | reverse complement strand
ATCAAGCTCGTCATTTTTTCCCTTCCGGTCATCGTTATCACTTGGTTGGTGGAATGGGCGGGAGTTCAAAGCGGATTGATTTTTGGTCATTACCACTACGGTGATGTTTTACAACCACAAATTGCCGGTGTGCCGGTGGCGGTCACATTTTGCCCGTTGTGCAACGCGGCGGTGGTTTTTAAACGTGAGGTGGATGGCGATGTGCTGCGCTTTGGCGTATCGGGCAATTTGCGCAACAGTGATCTGATTATGTGGGATAACAAAACCCTGAGTTGGTGGCAGCAATTTACCGGTGAAGGCATTGTGGGCGATTTGACCGGCACTCAGCTTGAAATGATTCCGGCTCAACTTGTGGCCTGGCAGGATTTCAAGGCCGCCCACCCCGATGGCGTAGTGCAGGCCCGCACCGGCCCGCGCAACTACGGCACCAACCCCTACACCGGCTACGATTCCACCACCTCGCCGTTTCTCTTTTTGGGCGAACCGGACCCCCGCCTGCGGGCCACCGAGCGCGTGCTGGGGTACAATCGCGGCGATACCGCCGTGGCCTATCCAATGAAAGTGCTGGCGCGTGAAAAAGTGGTAGAAGACACCCTCGATGGGCAGGACGTGGTGATTTTTTACGCACCGGGGCAGGTATCGGCGCTGGATAACGCCCGCATTGACAAATCCAAAGAGGTCGGCTCGGCGGCTATGTTCATTCCGGAGGTAGACGGCCAAAAGCTCACCTTCAAAGCCGATGGAAACAAAATCATCGACAATGAAACCGGTAGTGAGTGGGATGTCTTTGGCCGGGCCGTTGCCGGCGAGTTGGAAGGCGCGCAGCTAAAGCCGGTGCTCAGTCACGTGCATTTCTGGTTTGCCTGGGCTGCCTTTAAACCGGATACCGTTTTGTACGGGAGTTAAAAAGAGTGATGCCAATTCCGGACAATCCGGAATAAAACAGGGTATGGATTAAGGATTAGGCCATTACTCCTTACTCCATAATCCCTACTTCCCGTGATGCACACAATTTTCTTGCACAAAGTACAAGATTTTAACTGAAAAGCACCTAAAATTTGGAAATTCGTGTATAATAGGACGTGCATTATGCAACAGGCACATGCTGTTGCCCGGTAACAGTTGTAATGCCGCTTACCAGCGCCATTTGTTCATTACTAATTGTTCATTGGCGGATTGTGTAATGACTATTACCGATATTTTCCGGGGTTTGTGGTACCATAAAGTCAGAGGGAGGTAGCCACCCTGCAATCGGGCAGGGGCCTGTGCTGCCTCACCTCTGCCACCATTCAGTGAGGGAAAGATTAATGAAACAGGTACTCAGAGTCTACGTAGCGGAAGATTGCCCCGGCTGCGTAGAAGCATGCGACACGGCATTTAGAATTGAGCAGGATTATCCGCACGTCTCGGTTCAGGTCATTGATGTGGAAAAAACCAGCGAAGCCATTCCGGAAGAAGTGTTTGCCACGCCTACATACATTTTGAACAACCGGATTGTGTCGCTGGGCAACCCCGGCCCAACAGACATTGCCCGCTGGATGCAAAATCCACAATCGGCATAAATACAAACCATGCCCAAAAACCAAAAGTCTGAACAAAAAATCAACTATTTGCAAATGGTGGATATTTTTCAGGACCTCTCCAAAGAAGAAATGGAGGAGATGGACCGCACCACCACCATGAGCACCTGCCGGCGCGGCAAAATCTTTTACCAGCCGCAGGACACCACCGAAGTGCTGTTTATTCTGAAAAAGGGGCGGGTTCAGTTCTACCGAATTTCGCCGGAAGGCAAAAAACTGGTGGTTGCCACCATCGGCCCCGGCACTATTTTTGGCGAGATGTCTATTATTGGGCAGGGCATGCAAAACGCCTTTGCCGAATCCACCGAGGATTGTTTGCTGTGCGTCATGAGCCGTCACG
Source organism: Chloroflexota bacterium (assembly GCA_003695455.1). Classification (GTDB taxonomy): domain Bacteria; phylum Chloroflexota; class Anaerolineae; order 4572-78; family J111; genus J095. The sequence continues at coordinate 1,118 of RFJF01000517.1, read as the reverse complement.
ATGTTGAGCGGCTCATTCTCAGCAAACCGGCGGTGGCCCTGCGCATTATGCACGTGATGGCAGACCGGCTGACACAGGCCGAATCGCAGCTTGAAGACATGGCCTTTAAAAGCATCCCCACCCGGCTGGCGGCGCTGCTGCTCAAACTGCGCACCGAACACGGCGGCGACCGGATTTACGGCTACACCCATCAGGATTTGGCCGAAGCCGTGGGCACTTACCGCGAAACCGCCACCCAAACCCTCAATGAATTCAAGGCCAATCAATTGATTGCCATTGGCCGCAAGCGGATTGATATTCTGGACCCGGACGGACTGGAGTTGATTGCCTCGGAGTGACCACCGATTTTTCCGCCGCACCGCAGAAAGCCTCAACATCACAACGCCGGTTGGGGCTTTTTTGATTCCGTAAAAAATGCGGCTGGCGCAAATTGTGCTATAATTCAGCCACCTCTTTTTTGGGAACAGGTGCACCATTCTGATTTCAGTGATTTTGCCCGTCATCCGCCCGGATGCCAACATTGAACCCACCGTAAATAGCCTGCGTGACCAGCCGGTTGATTTTGAACTGTTGCTGGTTGGGCCAGATTCGGTTGCGCCTGCCGCGCCAAACATTGACGCCCCACTAAAGCGGGTGCCGGCAGCAAACGCTTGCCGGGGGTCGGTGTTGAACACCGGCGCCGCCGCCGCGTCGGGTCAAATTCTGCTGTTTCTGTGGCCCGAAAACCGCCTCCCGGTAGAAGGGCTGCTGACCATCGAGCGGAATTTTGCGCTGCTGCCGCAAACCATCGGCGGCAATTTTCACGTAAAATTTGACGGCGGCGGATTTGTGGCCGAGCGGGCTGCGCATTTCATTAAAAAACAACGGTACGCCGGGGTCTATTTTGGCAGCAGCGGCATTTTTGTGCGCAAAGATGTATTCCACGCACTCGACGGATTCAGGCCGGTCAATTTTCTGGAAGATTACGAATTCAGCCGCCGGCTTGAGGCGCACGGCCCCACCCTCTACCTGCCCGATAAAATCATTGTTGCCGCAGACTCGTATTACCAGAACCGGATGGGCACCATTCTGAAATGGACCAAAGCCGTGGCTATGCTCCAACTGGGCATGGACTTCTT
>RFJF01000516.1 GCA_003695455.1 Chloroflexota bacterium | reverse complement strand
GCACATGGAACGCCGGCCCGCGCGATGCCAAAAACCAGCCCGGCGCATACGAAGCCGCGCTGGTAGGCACACCGGTATCCAACCCGGAACTGCCGTTGGAAATTCTGCGTACGGTTCACTCGTTTGATCCCTGTATGGCCTGTGCCGCGCACGTGGTCAACGCCAACGGACAGGAAATCACCCGTGTAAAGGTTGCGTAGCAAAGGGAGCAAACTATGGCGGCATCAACCTCATTCAGTAAAGAAGTCACCGGGCGGGTGTACGTTTGGGAAATTCCGGTGCGGCTGACACACTGGGCCAATGTGCTGTCCATTGTGGTACTGTCTGTAACCGGTTACTACATTGGCACACCCATTTTTAACACCACCGGCGCCGAAGCGTACAACTCGTTTTTAATGGGTACCATCCGGTTCATCCACTTTTCAGCGGCGTATGTTTTTGTAGCCAGCATTTTACTGCGCACCTACTGGGGATTTGTGGGCGGTAATCGCTGGGCAAGCTGGCGGGCGCTCATCCCCTTTTTCACCGCCGAAGGCCGGGGCAAGCTCAAACATGCCCTGCAATACTACCTTTTCTTGCGCCGCGACCCGCCCAATGTGCTGGGGCACAACGCCCTGGCCGGCTTTACCTACGCCATCATTGTGCTGCTCTACTTCATCCAGATTTTCACCGGCTTTGCCCTGTACGGGCAGGCACACCCCGGCGGCTTCTGGTGGAATATGACCAGTTGGATATTTCTGTTTATCAGCAACCAGAATTTGCGGCTCATTCACCATCTGATTATGTGGCTGCTCATTGCGTTTGCCCTGCATCACGTATATGTGGCCTTTCTCATTGACGCCGAAGAAGCCAACGGTTTGCTGAGCAGCATCTTTAGCGGCTGGAAATTTATTGTGCCAGAACCGGATGCCAAAAAAGAACAGGATTAACATGACACAGGCTCTGGTATTAGGAATTGGGAACATCCTGGTACAAGATGAGGGTGTTGGCATCCGCGCCCTCGAATGGTTACAGGCCCATTGTGTTTGCCCCAACGTTCAAATGATTGACGGCGGCACAATGGGCCTGGACCTGCTGCACTATCTGGAAGGCATTGACCACCTGCTCATTTTAGATGCCATCCAGGCCAACAAACCGCCCGGCAGTATCATCACCCTCCGCGGCGATGCTGTGCCAACATTTTTGGGCATGAAAATTTCGCCGCACCAGATTGGGGTGCATGATTTACTGGCTGTGGCCCAACTCAAAGGCAGTACCCCCCCGGAAGTAGTCATTTTGGGCGTGCAGCCGCAAAATCTTGGCGTAGGGCTGGAATTATCTCCCGTCGTTTCCGCCCAGGTTGAACCATTGGCCCGGCAGGGGCTGGCCCAGTTAAAAACTTGGGGGTACCGGCCCATTCCCAACAACACCATTTTGCAACATACCCAACCGGCAAAATATTGATTCAAAACCTTGCCGGGTCTCCCGTTTTCAGCCGCCGCAAAACATGTTCGCGCCAACGGGAAAATTTGTGGTAAAATAAATTATCACATGCACATTTTCAGGGGGGAAAATGAGCCGTGTACCGGCAACCAATTTGCAGCTAAAGAATGATTCCAGAATTGGTGTGGTTGGCGGTGGGCCGGCCGGAAGTTTTTTTGCCCTGCACGTACTCCGTTTTGCTGCTCAAAAAAAACTTCGTCTGCACGTAACCATCTTTGAAGGGCGCGATTTCAGCCGGGCCGGGCCGGTGGGTTGCGCCAAATGCGCCGGGTTGCTTTCGGCCGGCGCCCAGAGGCACCTAAAAACGCTCAACCTCACGCTTCCCTCCGAAATCATCCAGAGCACCGCCGACAGCTACGTTTTACACATGGCCGGCGGCACCGTTGAAATCTTCCCTCCCCACCACAATCGAAAAATCATCAGCGTCTACCGTGGGCGCGGGCCGCGTCTATCGCCATTATCCGAATCCGTCAATTTTGACGAATGGCTGCTGCATCAGGCCGAACAGGCCGGAGCATGCATTAAATTTTGCGCCGTCACCGCCATAACCGCTGGCCCCCACCCCGCCGTTCACACCGGGCAGACCGGGTATCATTTTGACCTGATTGTGCTGGCTTGCGGCATCAACGGCCGGCGTATTCAATTTAACGGTTTTGATTACCACCCCCCCCAAACCAAAATGATGATTCAGGACGAACTGGCCCAATTGCCCGGCCAAAACCGGCGTATTCACGTCTACTTTGGCCGGCGGCGCGGCATTATATTTGGCGCTACCGTGCCCAAGGGCAATTTTACCAACATCAGCCTGCTCACAACCGATGACCGCCCCTCGCTAAAAACGGTAGACCGTTTTCTGGCCGAATCACGGGCCGGCGGCCAAACCCAACGGCTCTGCGGTTGCAAACCGCACATTGCCGTATCACGGGCGCAAGGCTATTTTGCCGACCATTTTGTAGCCATCGGCGATGCCGCCGCCACCCGGCTCTACAAAGACGGCATCGGCTCGGCAGCGCGCACCGCCGAACGGGCCGCGTACACCGCTGTTTATTCCGGCATCGGCGCGGCAAATTTTCGGCGGCGCTACGTGCCGCTGTGCCGCCGGATTGCGCTGGATAATTTTTTTGGCAGGCTGTTGTTTGCCAGCTGGGAAATGACCAACCGGCTGCCCTGGCTAACGCACTTGTGGCTGCACGCCCTCAACGCCGTTGGGGGCCGGCTGCACTCCGCAGACCGCTGCCGGCTGGCTCTGTGGAATATGTTCACCGGCGACGACTCGTACCGGCACATATTTTTCAGCCTGCTCCACCCAGGCGTAGTTGGACTGTTGCTCACCGTCGGCTGGCGATTGCGGCGTGGGCAGCCTGAAATTAAAAAAGTCGGAGAAACAGGAGAACACATCCAATGAACATGGGGCCGTTGCAAAATGGACAAACCGCCGTTGTCATCGGCGGCGGGCCGGGCGGTACCAGCTGCGCCATTGCCCTGCGCCAACTGGCGCGCCAACACAACCGGGACATCAACGTAATTTTGTTCGACGGCAAGGCAACCGTTGGTGAAACCCACTACAATCAGTGCGTGGGTGTGCTGGCGCCGCCCATTGACCAGGTGCTGAACGACATCGGCGTGCCGTTTCCACACCAACTGGTGCAGCGAGAGATTCAGGCGTATATTTTACACGGCGAACGGCGGCAATTGCGCCTCACAGAACAGGGTGAAGTGGGTTACGCCATGCGCCGGGTGCAGTTTGACGCCTACATGCTGCAACAGGCCCGCGAACACGGCGTGGACATTCGCCCCAGCCGGATTACCGACCTGGAATTTTTACCGGACCGGGTCAACGTTTACGCCGAAGGCTCAAACTGTGTAGCCGCCGTGGTATTCGGCGCGTTTGGGCTGGACCCCGGCACCACCACTCTGCTGGCGCAGGTCACCGGCTATCGCCCGCCCCGGTTTCTGACCTCGCTGGTTACAAAAATTCACCCCCCCGACGGCGTACTGGCAAATTTTGGCAATAATATTCACGCCTTTCTGCCGCGCAGCCCGCACATTGAATTTGGCGCCATCACCCCCAAAGGCAACCATTTCACCGTTAATTTGGCCGGTTCAACCGTTGACAGCCGGGATATGGAAGATTTCCTCAGCTACCCGCCTCTGCAACGGGTGCTTTAT
>RFJF01000515.1 GCA_003695455.1 Chloroflexota bacterium | reverse complement strand
CTCCGGCCCCCAACGGTCTGCCGGGCGGTTATCCGGTGCTGGCCGGGCGGGGTGCGGTTAAATTGGCCGACATTCCCGGCCTGTCCGCCGCCGATGCCGTAGATATCAACACCCGTTCCCACCGTTTTGACGGCATCGAGCGAATTGAGCCGGACGGCACAGCCGTGTTTGTGCCGGAATCAGCCCAAATTCTGCGCGATGAGCTGGGCTACGATTGCCGCCGCCTGCCGCCCTCGGAGGCCGCAGATCGCGCCGCAGAACTGATTGCCCGCTTCCGCGAGTACGCCCGGCGGCACGGAGTTGATTTAGGCTGACGCCGGGTGCCAGACCCGCTCACCCCCCACCGAGTTGGCGTAGCCCAACACCTGTGCCGTCAAATCGGCGCGGTTGACAAAAAAGGTACTCATCTGCGAACGATACGCCAGAATAGCCTCGATTTTGGCCTGCCGGGCTTGCGGGCCAAGCGGCAGAATCCGCATGTGCCAACCCGTTTGAGGTAAGAAATCCAGACTACCGGGAGTCTGAACATAGGGATAATCCTCGTAAAACTCAAGCTGATGCCCAAAGCAATGTTCGGCGGCCTGCCGCACCAGTTGGTGGTCCACGTGATGCCCCACAGTCAGCGGCGCAACCACGCGCGCGGCGGCGGGCAAACCGGCCAGCAGCGCGGCGATTTCGGCCACCAGCGGCGCATCTGCCGGATGCACGTTGCCAAAAATATCACCGTCAGACAGATACAGCGGCGCGCCCGTTTTGGGGTGAACGCGGTAAATGCAATCGGCAATTTGGCAGTGCAGCGTATCTGCGGCTAAAATAGCGCATGCGGCGCGGTCTTCCCGCCGCCGAACCGCAACGGCATCACGCGCCAACTGCCAACGGGTGTGCAGGTGCTGCGCGTACTCAGACACGCGGGCCGGCGGGTCGCCGGCCATCAGCGTGACCACCAGAACCCGCTTTCCACGACGGGTTTCCTCAAAAATCTGTCCGCCGCAGGACAGGACAGCGTCGTCCAGATGTGGAGCCAAATAAATTGAATCATAGTTTTTCATCGGTAAGTTCCTCAGGCGGCTCAACCGGGAGCCACGCTGCGCCGGCCTCCGCCCGCTGCCTGACAAAAACAGGGGGAAAATGATTATTGATTTCCAACCCGTGCAACGGGTCGCCATGCTCAGCGTGCATACCAGCCCGCTGGCAAAACTTGGACAAAAGAAAACCGGCGGCATGAACGTGTACGTGCGCGATTTTACCCGCGAGCTGGTTCGGCGGGGAATTCAGGTGGATGTGTTTACCCGCGCCGCCAGCGCCGAAGCGCCGTACATTGAGTACGACCCTGCCTGCGGCTGCCGGGTTATTCACATTCCGGCCGGGCCGCGCCGGTCCATTGCCAACGATGACATTGCCAACTATCTGGATGAATTTGCCGCCGGCGTGCTGCAATTTGCGCACGATTATTCGCTGCGCTACGATTTGATTCACGCCCACTACTGGCTGTCGGGCGTGGTAGCCGGCAAACTGCGCGCCGCATGGGGGCCAATCCCCATTGTGCAGATGTACCACACGCTGGGCCACATGAAAAATCAGATTGCCCAAAGTCCGGCTGAACTGGCCGCGCCCGTGCGGCTGATGGGTGAAGCCCACGCCGCCCGCGTGGCCGATATTCTGGTGGCTGCCACCCCCGCCGAAGAATCGCAGTTGGTGGAACTGTACGGCGCCGACCCGGCTAAAATTGAGGTCATTCCGCCCGGCGTGGATTTGAGTCGTTTTGAACCCATCCGCCCCTGTGTGGCCCGGCGGCGGTTGGGCCTGCCCGCCAACAAGCGACTGGTGCTGTTTGTGGGCCGGATCGAGCCGCTCAAGGGCGTTGATTCGCTGCTGCAAGCCACAGCCATTCTCAAAGAACGCCAGCCTGATTTGATGACCGGTGTGCGCGTGGGGATTATCGGCGGCAACCCGGCGGCCCCGGATGCGGAACTGGCGCGATTGCAGACGCTGCACGCGCAATTGCAACTGGACAGCACGGCAGAATTTTTGGGGGCCAAAGACCAGTCTCTGCTGCCCGATTACTACGCCGCCGCCGACCTGGTGGTGATGCCTTCGCGCTACGAAAGTTTTGGCATGGTAGCTCTGGAAGCAATGGCGGTGGGCACGCCGGTCATTGCCTCGCGGGTGGGCGGGCTGGCACACCTGGTGCAAAACGGACAAACCGGCTACCTGACCCCGCCCAATTGCCCGCAGGCGCTGGCCGAACGCATGTGGCAAGTGCTGTCTGATGCCGATCTCCGCGCCCGGCTGGGCCAACAGGCCCGCGAGCACGCCCGCCGGTTTGAGTGGTCCCAGGTGGTTGACCGCATGCTGCACCTGTACGCCACGCTGGCCGAACCGGTGGAGCAATTAGCAATGACGTTCTGACCCGTAAATTTGCCGGTGCAAATTAGCCTGGCGGAACCACCCCCAGTTGGGCAAACACCGCCGGCACATCGGTGGCGGGCGTGTAGTGCACCGCGTGCATACCCAGCGCCCGCGCCGCGTCAACATTGTGGGCAAAATCATCCACAAACACGGTTTCTTCTGCCCGGCGGCCCAGCCGGGTCAGCGTTCGCTTAAAAATTTCGGCGTCCGGTTTCATCACTCCTTCGTAGGCCGAACCGACTACCAAATCAAACGCATCGGCAATGGGGTAAATTTCAGTGATGACCCGGTTTAAGTTATCGCCGGCGTTGCTGATGATGGCCGTCTGGTAGGCCGGTCGCAGCGAGCGAATGTACGCCATCAGCGAGGTGTTGAGCCGGTCACCGCCAAAAAATTCCTGCTGAAACTGCGCCACCCCGGCATCATCCAACCCCAGCTTTTGCTGCACCCACCCCCACAATTCCGCCGATGTGATTTTTCCCAGTTGGGCGGCGTTGCCCACCTTTTCATTAAACACCAGCACCTCCGATTCACCGGGCTGCAACCCCAGCCGCTGTTCCAGTTTGCGCCGGGGCGTCCGGTCCTCGGTGCGGATGAGCACGCCGCCTACATCAAATATCACTGTTTTTATCATCATTGCCTCTTTTGATTTGTTGTGCCAGAATCTTGTCTTTGGTACAATAGTAACGCCAATGCATGGCTTGCGCAAAGAATCAACTTCCGCAGGCATTTCCGAACACCAAAATTGTTTGACGGAGGCGAACCATGACCAACATCGCAATTATTGGAACCGGCAGAATGGCGCAGGGGCTGGGCGCCGGTTGGGTCAGGGCCGGTCATCGTGTGGTGTTCGGCTCGCGCAACCCGGCTGAAAAAAGCGGGTTGGTCAGTGAAATTGGGAACGGCGCATCGGTAACGCTGCCTGCCGCCGCCGTAGCCTGGGCCGATGTGGTTGTGCTGGCTATTCCGTTTGCCCAGGTAAAAACCTTTGCCCGTGAACACGCCCCCCAACTGGCAGGCAAACTGGTGGTTGACATCTCCAACCCGTTTGACCAGCTACCCGACAACCGCATCGCCGGGGCGGAACTCACCGCCGCCGCCATCGGCGACGGGGCGCGGGTGGTGGCTGCCTTCAAAGACAACTTTTGGGAAACGCTGCCCACCCCGGAAGACCCCGGCGGGTTGCCCCGTGACGTTCACTTTGCCGGCGATAGCGACGATGACAGGCAACGGGTGGCCCAACTGGTCACCGACCTCGGATTCCGGCCGGTGGATTGCGGCCCGCTCAAAAACGCGCGTGCCCTTGATGCGATGGTTCCGCTGCTGGTAGAACTGGACCAGCGCCTCAACAACGGGCAGCACAGTTCATCGTGGAAATTCCTCCGGTAACGCCGCCGCGCTTTCTTCCCAATTACCTGATCTTGGCCTGGTTCATTTGGACAAGGTTCAACTTTACAAACTCACCGGTTTGTGTGCCCGGTTAAAACGTGAAGCGTGAAATGTAATGTGCGATTCAGGCCAAAATCCTTACGTTTTACGCTTTACGTTTTCCGACGGCAGAACCCGCAAATTTGTAAAGTCAACGGTGCGGGCTAATGAACCACGCCCCAAATTTAAACGGCGAAAGGAAACCTCATGACATACCAAACCTCAAAATCAAAGGCGATTTTTGAACGCTCGCTGCCGGTGATGATCGAAGG
>RFJF01000514.1 GCA_003695455.1 Chloroflexota bacterium | reverse complement strand
GTGTTACAGTTGTTAGTAGTTGTTCTAGTCTAAAGTAAGACCTCGATCTGAAATTGATTTTGAACCTCTAGCAAGACAAAAAATTTTGAAGAAAGGAGGTATCCTAATCATGGCAGATCGTGAACTTGGCACTGTCAAGTGGTTCAATGCAACCAAAGGTTTTGGTTTTATTGAACGCGAAAGCGGTAAAGATGTGTTTGTGCATTACAGTGAAATTAACGCCACCGGCTATCGTTCACTGGAAGAAGGCCAACGGGTAGAATTTACCGTTGTTGAAGGGCAAAAAGGGCCGCAGGCTCAGAATGTTACTGTTGCCTAACACCTAATTGATTATTCAAAAAAGAGCGTTGAAATTTTTCAACGCTCTTTTTTTGCCCAAAAATTGTGCTGTAAAAATTATGATACCGAGTCCAGGAATCGGTAGTAGGCTGCTGCCAGCGGCAAAAACCAGGCGTTGCCGCGGTAGTAAAACGGCTTCTGATGTGATACTTCGGCAAAGGGGCTGCGGCTGATTTTGCCGGTCATCAGTTCGGCGGCTTCCTTGCCCAAATAGGCCGATAGCGCCACCCCGTGCCCGCCGTAGCCGTAGGCAAAATACACGCCCTCTTCCCGGCCAATGTGCGGCATTAAATCAAACGTTACGCCCAGTTGCCCGGTCCAGGTGTGTGTAACCGGCACACCCTTTAATTGCGGAAAAATCTCTATCATGCGCGCCGACAGAATTTGTGCGCTTTCTCCCACATCCAGATTGGGTGACAGATTGTTGCGCCCGCCCATAGACATCCGGCCGTCCGGCATCAGCCGGAAATAGTTGAGAAACCACTTGCTGTCGTAAATGACCCGATTGTTGGGCACCAGTTCCTTTTGCAACGCCTCCGGCAGCGGCTCGGTGACAATCATGTAACTGCCCACGGTAAACACGCCGCGCTGAATTTGCGGCACCAGGTTGGTGGTGTAGCCGTTGGTTGCCAGCAGAACGGCATTGGCCTGCACCGGCCCCCGGCTGGTTGCCAGCGTAAAACCATCGCCGTGGCGGGTAATCTTCTCCACCCGCGTATTCTCGCAGATGTGCGCCCCGGCCCGTGCGGCGGCGCGGGCCAGTCCAAACAAATATTTGGCCGGATGCAGCCCGCTGGTGCCGTAATCAACCAGCGCGCCGTGGTAAATGTTGGTTCCCAGTTCGGTGTGCATTTGTTCCGGCGGCACCAGTTTAAAGCGGTCATATTGCAGGTTTTGCTGCATCCACTCGGTTTTGGCGGCATACGCCTGGTAGTGCGAGGGCTTGCAGGCGGCCATAATCACGCCGTTAGGCGTGTAATCGCAGTCAATGTTTTCTTCGGCCAGCGTTTCTTCCAGCAGGGTCATTGAATCGAGGGTGGCCTGCCACACCTGCCGGCCCAGTTCCGGCCCGTATTTTTTGAATACTTCCTGAATGGCTAATTTGACGCCGGGGCCGGCCTGTCCGCCGTTCATGGCGCTGGCGCCGTTGCCAATGTTTCCCTGCTCCAGCACCGCCACCGAGTGCCCGTTACGGGCCAGCGTGCGTCCCGCCCCCAGGCCGGTGTACCCGCCGCCAACCACAACTACATCAATCCGTTCCGGCAGGGGGGCGGTGGGTAAATCTGCCGGGCGGGGAAAATCATCAAGCCAGTAAGGAATGGTTTTCATCGTTGAATCACCTCAGATAGTTTCAGATTCCAGAATACAGATTACAGACTGTGGCGTCTTTGCCACCTGCAACCCTGCGCTGTCTGCAAGGTTGTTCACTCGCCAAGTTGCTGTTCTGCCAGGGCGATGGCCCCCAAAATTCCGGCGCGATTACCCAGCCCCGGCGGCACAATATATTGGTCTATTTTATCCAGAATGGCCGGCGATTGCACATATCCGTTGAGCTGCTGCTGCACTTTTTGCCGCACCAGCGGGAACAGGTGGGCCTGTTCCATCACCCCGCCGCCCAAAATAATCCGTTCCGGCGAAAGCGTGCAGATGAGGCCGGCCAGCCCCACAGCCAGATAGTGGGCCTCCAGTTCCCAGGCGGGATGGTCCGGCGCAAGTGTTTCGGCGCGGTGGCCCCAGCGCTTTTCCAGCGCCGGACCGTTGGCCATTCCCTCTAAACAGTGGCCGTGGTAGGGGCAAAAACCTTCCGGATGGGGGTCATCCGGGTGGGGAGGCAGCAGGATGTGGCCCATTTCCGGGTGAATCAGGCCGTGCATCAAATGACCGTTCACCAGCCCGCCGCCGCCAATGCCGGTGCCAATGGTCAGGTAGATGAAATTGTCCAGCCCCTGCGCGGCCCCCCAGCGATGCTCGCCCAGCGCCGCGCCGTTGACATCGGTGTCAAAGCCCACCGGCACGCCCAGCGCCCGGCTCACCGCCTGCCCAAAATCGGTGTTGGCCCAGCCGGGTTTGGGAGTGGTGGTGATGTAACCAAAGGTGTCTGATGCCGGGTTGGGGTCAACCGGCCCAAAGGCGGCAACGCCAATGGCCGCCAGCGGCGATTGCGCGGCCTGTTCCTTGAAATAGGCAATGGCCCGGCCAATGGTTTCCTGCGGGGTGGTGGTGGGAAACCGGATTTCGTTGTGCAGGTTATCCGGCCCGGTGCCAACGGCGCACACAAACTTGGTGCCTCCGGCCTCAATGGCTCCGTACAGTGGCATACGTTACCTCCAACGCAAAATTTGCCTGATTTTACACCGGTTGCAAAAGTTTGACGAAATTGAATACGTGAGTCGGGTGTTTCAAAATATCCTGTAACAC
>RFJF01000513.1 GCA_003695455.1 Chloroflexota bacterium | reverse complement strand
CAGCAATTTTTCAGGTGATGCTCCCCCTCTCGCAGAGTTGACCTGCCGGGCCGGTTGCCCAACCCTCGTTTGACTTGACCCCGGCACTTGTTATAATTCAGGCCAATCTACAAAAAATCACCCTTAACCGAATGTGACATTGAGATATTATGGCTGAAACCACTGACCAAAAAATAATTCTGGTGGTCGAGGATGACCAGACGCTGTTGCAAACATTGGCCTACAACCTGAACAAAGAGGGGTACATTGCCATCACCGCCGCCGATGGCCCGGCCGGTCTGGAACTGGCCCGCGCCAAACTGCCGGACCTGATTATTTTGGATGTGATGCTGCCGGAACTGGATGGATTGTCGGTGTGCCGGATTTTGCGGCGCGAAATGGAAGTGCCCATTATCATGCTCACGGCCCGTTCCAGCGAGGTTGATAAAATCATTGGCCTGGACTCCGGCGCCGATGACTACATTACCAAACCGTTCAGCCTGGGCGAATTTCTGGCCCGTATTCGGGCGGCGTTGCGCAGGCAGCCCAAGCCTGCCGCCCCCAAAATTTTGCAATCGGATGATTTGCGGCTTGACCTGGTTTCTCGTAAGGCATTTAAGGCCGGGCAGGAATTAAATCTAAGTTACAAAGAGTTTGACCTGCTGGCCGAACTGATGCGTAATCAGGGGGTGGTGCTGTCCAGAGATTTGTTACTGACCAAAGTGTGGGGGTACGATTACTACGGCGAATCTCGCACGGTGGATGTGCATATTCGCTGGCTGCGCGAGAAAATAGAAGAGAAGCCCTCAAAACCTAAACGCATCACAACTATCCGCAGCGTTGGGTATCGCTTTGAAGGCTAACAACCGGCCAATATTTGTACCGGTGTACAACAACCCCCCAAACGTAACTTTGGGGGGTTTTGATTCTCAAAATAATTGCAGGCAAGGCATTTAGCGTTAGTCTGTGTTTACTTCTGTCAGTGTGCCGGTGACGGCATAAATCACCCGCTCGGCAATGTTGGTAGTGTAGTCGCCAAAACGTTCCAGGTCGCGGGCGGTACGCAGTACCTCGTAGGTGGCCTCAATTCTGTCGGGGTTCTCGGCGCCGGCCAAATGCCCGATAATCTGTTTGAATATCTGTCCGTACAGCCGGTCCACTTCATCATCGCGGGCGGCTACAGACCGGGCCATATCAACATCATCCTGAGCATAAGCGGTCATACAATCGCGCAGCATTTTGCCTGCCATGCCGGCCATTTGCTTGAGTTCAGCCGGTTGGGGGCGGCTGGGGAATTTGACAATGTGCGGCACATTTTTGGCAATGCTTTTGGCCTTGTCTCCCATGCGTTCCAGGTCAACCACAATGCTCAACGCGGCAATGATGGCCCGCAGGTCTCGGGCGGCGGGTTGCTGGGTGACAATCAGCAACGTGCAGTTTTCCTCTAACAAAAACCTCATCTGATTGACAGCGTTATCGGCTTCAAAAACCTGGCTTGCCAAATCGGTATCCAGTGTTTCCAGCGCGGTCAACGCCGTTTGCAATTCATCGTACACCATATCGCCCATTTTCAGAATGTTGGTGCGCATTTCGGTGAGTTTTCTGTCGAATCGGTTTCTCATGCAAATTCCCTCTCAATTAAAGCCAGGTTTAGATTTTGGTTCAGTATAGCAGGTTTTTTAGTTTTTTGCGTAATTTGGCTGTCT
>RFJF01000512.1 GCA_003695455.1 Chloroflexota bacterium | reverse complement strand
GTTGTTGCAAACAATCAACCGTGTATGTTCTATCTTTATCCTTTATCCTTCAGCCTTTCCCCTTTAAAATCACGTCCGGTCTTTGCCGTAGTTGGGCACATATTCGGCGCGCTTGATTTTGTTGCTGGGCGTTTTGATAAACGGTGAGCGCTGCTCGATGACCTTTTGGATTTTTGAGAACGCCGGCAGCGCGGCGTTTACCTGCCGGCGCACATCCTCCAAAATCTGCTCAATATCCTCGCCGATGGCGGAATCATCTTTGTTTTTTTCCTGACTCTGAATGTACGTGTAATCAGGATAAATGCGAGCCGTCACCTGATTTTCAAGCTCGTACACCAGCGCCTCGTCCACAAAGGGCGAGCCTTTCAGTAAATCCTCAATAATTTCCGGGTAGATATTTTCGCCGGAGGGGCCAATGATGACGTTTTTGGAACGCCCCTTGATAAAAAGGTAGCCGTCGTCGTCAAAATAGCCGCGGTCGCCGGTAATCAGCCAACCGTCATCGGTGAACACGCGGCGCGTTTCGGCCTCGTTTTTGTAGTAACCCTTCATCACGTTGGGGCCTTTTACGTAAATTTCTCCAACGCCGGTTTCCGGGTCCGGGTCTACAATTTTCACCGAGACATCCGTGACGGGGTAGCCCACCGACCCAAATTTGGTATCGGTCAGCGATGAGCCGGTAATCAGCGGCGAACATTCGCTCATGCCGTAGCCACAGACGTAGGGAATGCCGGCCTCGCGCAGAAACAGTTCCAAATCAGGGGCCAGGCTGGCACCGCCGATGATGGTGCTTTCCAGTTTGCCGCCAAAAGCTTCCTTTACCTTGCGGCCCACAATTTTGTGTACTGCCTTTCTCAACGCCGGAACTTTGACCATGTTGCGCAGCGCCCAGTTACCGGCAATTTTGGGCACCACCTGTTTCTGATGAATTTTCTCAAAAATCAACGGAACCGCACCCAGCAGCGTGGGTTGAACATCTTGCATGGCCTTAAGCAGGATTTTGGGCGATGGTTTTTTATCCAGGTAGGCAATAGAGCCGCCACAATACAGCACAGACAAAAACGCGTTGGTTGAGCCAAATGCGTGCGCCAGCGGCAAAATACCCAGCACCACGGTGCCGGAGTGGATGGCTTTGACAACTTCTGGCCCGGCAATGGTGTTTGAGACAAGATTCTTGTGGGTTAACATCACGCCTTTTGAGTGGCCGGTGGTGCCGGAAGTGTACAAAATCTGGGCCAGGTCATCCTCTTCAATTTCAGGGAGAAATGACTCCGTTTCACCGTTGGCGGCGTCTGGTTTTTCAAACGGATTTTTGAGCTTTTCGGGCAAGGCCCATTTTTTTTCGTCCGCTGCATCGGTGAGCAGCGAAAAATCATTGAGGTTGAACACCACCCGCATCTTTTCCATCGAAGGCAGGTTGAGGCTATTGTACAGGCCCTCGTCAATGAAAATGGCGCTGGCTTCTGAATGATTGATGGTGTATTCAACATCCGGCTCGGGGAACTCCGCCATAATGGGAACCGCCACCGCGCCCATCGTCATAATGGCAATAAAGGCAATGCCCCAGTTGGGAGAATTTCCGCCCAGAATTACAATCTTGTCCTCCTTTTTTATCCCCACCTGCCTGAGCGTTTGCTGTAAATCAAGCACACGGTTTTGAATTTGGGCGTACGTAAGCATGGGTTGGTTGACAAATCCCAGCGCCGGACGCTCGGCGTGGGCTTTAAATATGGCCGCAAACATGCGGTCCATGGTGAGTTTTTCCAGGTTGTAATTGGGAGGATAATACTCCATGTGGCACCTCTTTCAGAATTCTGAACACAGAATACAGAGTACAGATGGAATGGGCAAATTACAAACGCCCTTTGACAAATATAAACGTTACAGTGTGCGCCGGATGAATTTGCCCCGGCCCGGCTCGGCCAAAAATTTACCGTGATCGGCAATCACCTGGCCCCGGCTAATGGTTACTGCGGGCCAGCCCTGCACCGATTGCCCCTGGTAGGGGGTCCAGTCTACATTTTCATGCAGAAATTCTGTTGAGAGGGTCACGCGGCGGTCGGGGTCAAAAATGACCAGGTCGGCGTCAAAACCGGGGGCAATAACGCCTTTGCCGGGCAGCCCAAACAGTTTGGCCGGTGTGGTGCAGCACATCTCTACCCAACGGTTCACCGAAAAGCGATGTTGCCGCACGCCGTTGCTGTAAAGCAGCGCAAACCGGCTTTCAATGGACGGTACACCGCCGGGGATGCGGCTGAAATCGTTTAATTCCAGCCCGCGCGCTTTTTCGGTGCGGGTAAAGGGGCAGTGGTCGGTAGAGACCACTTGCAGGGTGTTGCGGGCCAGCGCATCCCACAGCGATGTTTGCTCGGCATGGGGGCGCAGCGGCGGGGCGCACACCGGCAGCGCACCATCGCTGCCAGGGCGGTCGTACAAATCCCAATCCAGATGCAGATACTGGGGACAGGTTTCGCCATAAATGGGCAAACCGGCGCTCCGGGCGGCGGCAATTCGCTCTACCACCGCGCCGCAGGAAACGTGAAAAATGTAGAGCGGCGTTCCTGCCAGGGTGGCAATGTTGATGGCTCGCCCGGCAGCTTCACCTTCCAGCAGGGCCGGGCGGCTGCGCGGGTGCCAGCGCGGCCCGGTGCGTCCGGCGGCCAGATTTTGCTCAATGAGCGCGCAGATGACGTCCCAGTTTTCAGCGTGAATAACCGGCAGCCCGCCCACCCCGCGCAC
>RFJF01000039.1 GCA_003695455.1 Chloroflexota bacterium | reverse complement strand
CCGGCGAGCCAGACGGCTGCTGGAATTAGACCCGCTGCGAGAGGAGGGGCATCGGCAGTTGATGCGCCTGTTGGCGTTGTGCGGCCGGCGCAACGCGGCCCTGAAACAGTACCAAACCTGCCGGGCCATCCTGGAAAACGAATTGGGCGTTGCACCGGCCCCGGAAACCACAACACTCTACGAGCGCATTCGGGCGGCCAGATTTGCCGGGCAACACAACCTGCCGGCCCAATTTACCCCCTTCTTTGGCCGGCAGGCAGAGCTAACCTGGATTGCCGACCGGCTGGCACAGCCTTCGTGCCGGTTGCTGACGCTGGTTGGCATGGGCGGCATTGGCAAAACCCGGACGGCCGTTGAGGCCGCAACCCGGCAAATTGGTAAATTTCTCAACGGCATCTACTTTATTCCGCTGGAATCCGTCAGTTCCCCGGATTTTATCATTCCTGCTTTGGCCGAAACGCTGGGATTTACGCTGTTCGGCGAAGAAACACCCCGACAGGAACTTCTCAATTTTCTGTCTGACAAAGAGATGCTGTTAATTTTTGACAACTTTGAGCATCTGATGGCCGGCTCGGGTTTGATTCTGGACATTCTCAGACATGCGCCGGCGGTGAAAATTCTGGTTACATCACGCGAACGGCTTAATTTTCAGGCTGAATGGGTACTCGAAATCCGGGGATTGGGCTACCCCACCCGTGACGCCAAAGCCGATGGTCAGAATTTCAGTGCTGTGCAGTTGTTTGTAGAACGAAGAAGCCGGGTCAAACCCGGCTTCTTGCTTGTGGAAGATACCGATGCAGACGTAGCGCGCATCTGCCGTCTGGTTGAGGGCGCGCCGTTGGGCATCGAACTGGCCGCCGCCTCGGCCGGAACGTACTCGTGCCGGGAAATTGCCGCCCAAATTGAGCACAATCTTGATTTTTTAAAGACCGCCCTGCAGGACGTTCCCCAACGGCAACGCAGTTTGCAGGCGGTATTTGAACACTCGTGGCAGTTGCTGTCGGCGGCGGAACGGGACATTCTCAAGCAATTGTCGGTTTTTCAGGGGCCGTACACCGGCAAAGCGGCCCAAAAGGTAGCCGGAGCCACCCCGGCTGTGCTGGCAACGCTGGTTGATAAATCGCTGTTGCGCAAAAACCAGGCCGATAATTACGATATCCACCCCCTGTTAAAACAGTATGTGTCCGGAAAACTGGCGGCTACTCCCACGCTGGAAATCGACGCCAAAGCCCGGCACTGCCAATATTTTGCCAACTATTTGCATCAGCGCGAACCGGCATTAAAAGGCAACGAGCAAATAAAAGCGCTGGCAGACATTGAAACCGTCATTGAAAATGTCAGGGCAGCCTGGCAGTGGGCCGTGGCAAATCAGGATTTTGAAGCGATTGGCCGGGCGCTGGAGGGTTTGTATCTGTTTTACTGGGCGCGGAGCCTGTTTCAGGAGGGAAAAGACACGTTTGAGCAGGCGGCCCGGGTTGTATTTTTGAGCCGAAAAAACGATTTGCTGTTAGCCAGAATCCAGGCCCGGCAGGCCGAGTTTTTGACCTGGTTATCAGATTATGATGAAGCCCAAAGCCTGCTCCTTGATGCAATTGAGGTTTTCCGTGCACGCCGCGCCCAGTCCGAGCTTGCCCTGGCGCTTGAACTGCGGGGCAGGATTGAATATGCGCTGGGGCGTTACCCTTGCGCCAGAGAATATTTTGAGCAGGTTTTGGCGCTGTACCGGCAAATTGACGATAAATTTGGTCAGGCCCAGGCGCTCAACAGTCTGGCCAATACCATTTGTGATGAATGCGCGGATTACGACCGGGCCTACCCTCTTTACGAAGAGAGTCTGGCAATTGCCAGCCAGATTGGAGACCTGTTTGGGGTAGCCAAAGTGCTGGTAAATCTGGGTGCTGTAGCTCAGGAGGTGCAGGATTACCCCGAAGCACGGCGGCTTTACACGGGCAGTCTGAACATTTACCGCGAGATTGAATACAAGCACGGCCAGTCGGCGGTACTCAACTATCTGGGGCAGGTGGCCTGCCTGCTGGGCGACTACCCATCGGCCCAAATTCTGTTGCAGGAATGTCTGGATATCAACCGCCAAATTGGCAACCGCCGCGCCATGTGTGACACGCTCAACCAGTTGGGCAACGTGGCGTACCACACCGGAGATTTTGCGCAATCCACACAGCACTACCACGAGGCATTGAGGCTGGCGACAGATATCAAAGCCACTGATTTTGTGCTGAATATTTTGGTGGGGCTGGCCCAGATTTTTGACCAAAAAGGGCAACGGGAACGGGCTTTGGAGATGCTGGCATTTGTAACGCATCATGCGGACGGGGGGCAGGGGGTTAAAGACCGGGCTGATGAGCTGCTTGGCAGCCTGCAACGGGAATTATCGCCGGAAGTTGCCGCAACGCACTACCGGCAGGGGAAAAACGGCACGCTCGAGAATATGACCCGCGCAATTTTGCGGCAGGGGTTGGTTTATTCGTAGCAATGGGTAAAAAACCGGGGCTGTTACGGGTGCAGTTACCCCAAGCGCCGCAGTTTGTGCAAAAAATCCACGCTTTTGAGCCGGCGCTCCAGCACAAAGGTGATGTACTCCAGCAGCAACGATTCTACGTGCCGGCGGGTGGCGGGGTTCAGTTGCAACCCGGCCACATTTTCCCACGGTTCGGTTTGCAGGTAGCGCAGAACTTTCAACACGACCAGCGGCAAAATTTGAGCAGTGGGGCGGGTTTGGCCGTGGGTGGGGCAGAGCGCGCCGCCATCGGGCAGGTGAAAGTAGTTGTTGTCTACCGGCTCAAGCGCCTCCTGGCACACCACGCAAAAATGCAGTTGCGGCTGGTAGCCGGTCAGGCTGAGCAGGTGGAGTTCAAAGAAACGCAGAACCAGAAACGGGTCATCGGCATGGCCCAGCCGCGCCAGCGAGAGCGCCAGCAGTTCAAACAGCGGCACGTTGGGGTCGTGTTCTTCCACAAAGCGGTCTACCAGCTCGGCCAAATAGTAGGCGTGGCTGGTTTTATCCAAATCTTCCCGCAACGGGCGGTACGCCTCTACAATTTCAGCCTGAGACACAATATCAAACGTGCGTCCGCGCGCCACCAGCATGTTGGTCAGCATAAAAAGTTCAACGTGACCGGCCTTGCGGCTGGTGGTCTTGCGCACGCCTTTGGCCAGCAAGCGCAGTTTGCCGTACTCCGGCGTCATCACGGTCAGCAGGCGGTCCGCCTCGCCAAAATCACTGCGGCGCAAAATCAGGGCATCGGTTCTGTACAGCCGTTCTCTGTTTTCCATATCAGTAACTGTTCGGCAGGGGAAAAATAGAATGCGAATCACACGGGTGGAGCGGACAGGCAAAGATTGCTTCAATTATACACCTCATCACAGGCCCAATCAACCGCCCATTGAACGCCACTTTTAAGAAAGAGCTATTGTCGTAAAATCTTTCCCATTGCCTTTCCTCTAGCAAGCTCTTCAATTAGCCTGTCCAAATATCGTATTTTTTGCATCAGTGGATCTTCGATATCTTCCACACGCACACCGCACACTACACCTTTGATTAATGAACTATTCGGATTAATGACAGGAGCTTGACTAAAAAAGGTCTCAAAATCGTTTTCCTGCTCAATTTGTTTTTTTAGTCCCTCTTCATCATAGCCCGTCAACCAGCAAATGATTTGGTCAACCTCTTCTTTCGTTCGACCTTTGCGTTCCGCTTTCTGGATATATAGCGGATAAATGCTTGCGAAGGCTGTCGTGAATATACGATGTTTAGACATAAGGCACCTCTTACTTGGCCGATATTATTTATATTTGGTTTATCCAGCGGGCTAACAAAATATTCCCCTGAAAAGTCATCCATGTCAGATTTCGGGCAAATTTTCCGGGCCAAAACTGTCGGGCAAAAGTTCTGCCAGCGAGGTGACGCGATATTTGCCGGTTTGGCTGTTGCCAATGATGATGGTCAGATTGCGAGAGAATTCTCGCATGACTTGCCGGCAAATGCCGCACGGCGCACCACCGTTGACGGTAGCCACCGCAATGGCTACAAACTCGCGTTCGCCTTCGGTTACGGCTTTGAAAATGGCCGTGCGTTCGGCGCACACCGAGGCCGTGTAGCCGGCGTTTTCAACATTGCTGCCCCGGTACACCTTTCCGCTACGCGAAAGCAGCGCCGCCCCAACCTTGTAATGAGAATAGGGCGAATAAGAATTTTGCATGGCTGCCACGGCCTGTTGAAAAAGATTATCCCAGGTTTGGACATCAGTTGCAGTTTTGTTTTTGCTCATGAATCACCCGAACGGTTACGATGAATTGGAGATAGAATTGCGTGGATTACGCAGTAATTCTGAGGGCTTCTCTCCGGAAGCCTGTCGCCGGGCGCCGGTATCTCCATCTTTTTTGACAATCTGCTCAACTTTTACCGTGTTAATCCGGCGTCCATCAACCGTCAGTACCGTCAGCCGCACATCGGGCACGCCAAACGATGCGCCGTCAATAATATCTCCGGCCTTTGGAATACGGCCCAGCGCGTTGTAAACCAGCCCGCCCAGCGTGTCGCTTTCATCGGTGGGCAGGTGCAGGTCCATTTCGTCGTTGATGTCATCCAAATCCATGCGGGCACTGAAAATGTAAACGTGTTCAGAGAGCCGCTGCATATAAAATTCTTCGGCGTCGTGTTCGTCCTGAATTTCACCCACAATTTCTTCCAGAATATCTTCAATGGTCACCAGCCCGGCGGTGCCGCCGTATTCATCAACCACAATGGCAATATGCACCCGCTTGCGCTGCAATTCGCGCAGCAAATCGCTCACCGGTTTGCTTTCGGGCACGTAATACACGGGGCGCACCAGACTTTTGATTGAAGGCGGTTCGGCGTTGTGTTCCAGCCAGTACCGCAGCAAATCTTTAATGTACAAAATGCCGATGATGTTATCAATTGAGTCATCGTACACCGGCACCCGCGAATAGCCGGCATCAACAATTTTTTGCATGGCCTCGCGGGCAGATTCGTTGCATTCCACGGCGGCCATGTCAATGCGCGGCACCATTACTTCACGGGCGTAGGTATCATCCAAATCAAAAATGGAGTAAATCATCTCCTTTTCTTCTTCTTTGAGTACGCCCTCTTCTTCGCCGGCATCCACGTAGGTACGCAAATCGTCTTCGGTGATGGTGCCAAACGAGTCCTCTTCGGCATCATCCCAGCGGCCGGTGAGCAATCGCCCAATCATTGAAACCAGTTTAGACAGGGGGGCCGCCACAAATGCCACCCAACTAAATGGGTACACCAGCGCCAGCGCCAGCGGTTCGGCGTAACTGCGGCCAATTTCTTTGGGAATTAACTCGCCAAAGAGCAGTGTCACAAACACAGCAACTACTGTGATGATGAGCAAGGCGGCAAAACCGGCAATGTGGAGTTGTTGGGCCAGCGGGCTGGTGTACAGATAGGCCGAATACGCCACAATAAAAAATCCCAGCGATTTGAGCACCAGTTGCTCGGTGGTGAGCAATTTGGTGGCGTCTTCGGCAATGTTGTCAAGTAGGGGGGCCGCGGGGTGGCCTTCTTCAATGAGATGCATCCGGCGCGAACGGCGCACCGAGCCGATGGCTTCGCGGGCGGCGGCAAAAATTGCGTGGGCCAACAACAGAACAAACAGAATGAGTATAGATGAAGAACTGTCGGGGTCTAACAAAATTACTCCAGAGTTTGACTATTTTCTTTTTTTGGACGGGCCGGAACGCCGTAAACCAGGCTGTTGTCCGGCACATCGCGGGTTACAACGGAGCCGGCGCCGGTTTTGGCGTGTGCGCCAATGTTTAACGGGGCAACCAGCATGGTGTCACTGCCAATAAAGGTGTGGTCGCCAATGACGGTTTTGTGTTTGTTCACGCCATCGTAATTGCAAGTAATGGTACCTGCGCCAATGTTCACGTCGGCGCCGGTGGTGGCATCGCCCAGGTAGCTAAAGTGGCCCATTTTGGTGCCCGGCCCCAGGTACGAATTTTTCACTTCGCCAAAATTGCCCATGTGCACCCCGGAGGCCAAATGAGCGCCTTTGCGTAAGTGCCCAAACGGGCCGATGTCCACATCGTCTTCCATTACGGCATTTTCAATCACAGAAAATTTAATCTGGCAGCGGTCACCAATGGTTGAATTTTCAACAAAACTATTGGGGCCAATCCGGCAATTTTGCCCGATGATGGTTTGGCCGCGCAGGTGCGTGTTGGGCAAAATAACGGTGTCCTGTCCCAGTTGGACGGTGGAATCAATGTAGGTGGTGGCCGGGTCAAGCAGCGTAACCCCGGCTTCCATCCAGCGGCGGTTGATGCGCCGGCGCAGGGCGTGTTCGGCCTCGGCCAGATGCACACGGGTATTCACGCCGATGGCTTCCAGCGGGTCGGCCAGTTGTTTGGCCTGCACGGGCAGACCCTGCGCCACGGCCATGCCCACCAGGTCGGTCAGGTAATATTCGCCTTTGGCGCTGAGGGGAATGTTGGGCAGGTTTTTCAGCAGCCAGCGGGCGTTAAACAGATAGGCGCCCACGTTCAGTTCGCGGATGGCCTTTTGCTGGGGGGTGCAGTCAACTTCTTCTACAATGGCAGTTACAAATCCGGCATCGTTCCGAACCACGCGGCCAAATCCGCGCGGGTTGTCCACGGTGACGGTGAGCATCACCAGCGGGCCGGTGCCGGATTGGTAAGCAGTGAGCAACTGCTGCAAAGTTTGGGTGGTTAGCAGGGGCATATCGCCGTACACCACCAGTACGGCATCTGCGCCGCCTGCTGCCAACGCAGATTGTGCCTGCTGCACGGCGTGGCCGGTTCCCAGCTGCGGCGATTGGAGAACAAATTCAAGCGGCAGGCCGGCCAGTTCCGGTTCACTGTTGAGCCGGGCGGTAACCTGGTCGGCTTCGTGGCCGGTAATGACCACAATTTGGGCGGGGTTGATTGGCTGGACGGCGGTTAGAATGTGGGTGAGCATGGGTTTGCCCAGCAGAGGGTGAAGCACCTTTGGCAATCTGGATTTCATCCGGGTTCCCATCCCGGCAGCCATAATAACAACAGCAAGACGCATTGATTTTTCCTGTCAATTCAGCAAATGATCTGCATTCTGATGAGAAAGTGAATCAAATTGTAACACAAGGGGGGTGTGAGCCAAAATAAAAAAAGTCTGCTTGGCAATGACCTACTCTCCCAGGGGGTCTCCCCCCAAGTACCATCGGCGCGGGTGGGCTTAACT
>RFJF01000511.1 GCA_003695455.1 Chloroflexota bacterium | reverse complement strand
TGCTGAGCAGAGCAATCGGAATCAGGGCGATGTGCAGGCCGTAAAAGTTGAGCAGGGTTGACGCGCCCACTTCCGGCCCGCCCAAAATGACGGTTTGAATCCATTTGCCCACCAGCGGAATGTACTCCACCAGCCCGGTGCCCACGGTGATGGCCCAGTAGGCCAGTTGATCCCACGGCAACAGGTAGCCGGTAAAGTTGGCTGCCACCGTGAGCAGCAGCAGAGCCATCCCCAGAATCCAGTTGAACTGGCGCGGCGCGGAAAATCCACCGGTAAAAAAGACGCGCAGCAGGTGCAGAAACGCCAGCACAATCATTGCGTTGCCGCCCCAGTGGTGCAGGTTGCGCACCAACTGCCCAAACCAGACGTTGGTTTGCAGGTTCAGAATATCGTAGTAGGCTTGCCCCGGCGCGGGGGTGTAGGTGAACATCAGCATAACGCCGGTGATGAGCAGGGTGAGCATGGTCAGCGCGGTCATTCCGCCCAGCCCCCACGTCAGTGAGAACCGGAGCGTTTTTTGGGCGACGGTGCTGGGGTGCAGGTGCAAAATCAGGCTGTCGAGCACCATCAGCTTGCGTTCGCGGTCACTCTCCGGGGCCAGCGGCCCACGGAAAATGGAGCCGCGAACACGTTCGATGATATCGAGGTTGGCGGGTTGGGTTTGCGGTGCAGGCATAATTTCCTCCGGGATATTTTTGGGGGTTGGCTACTGAGTTCCGCCGGCGCCCTGGCCCTGGCCTTGACCACCGCCGCCCTGGCCGCGTCCCGGCCCGGCCCACAGCGGCCGCCCGTTAGGGTCGCGCAGCAACAGCGACTGGCCGCTGGTGTCGTTGCTGATGACTCCGGCCACAAACTGGCCCTGCGGACTGTCAAATCCCTGAATGGTCACGGCATCGCCGGGAGCAAAGGCCACGCCCTGCTGGTCGGCAAAACCGGGCCGGCCCAGACTGAGCAGTAACTCGCCGCGCTCAACGGTGTCTACCTGCAACCCCTGCGCGCCCAGCGAGATGACGCTGCCGGATAGGGTCAGCCACTCGTGATCAATCGGTTCGCCGGTGCCGTTGCCAAATCCCTGGCCCTGACCGTCGCCCTGCTGACCGGCTCCACCGCCAAATCCCTGACCGTGTTGCTGGCCTTGACCGCGCCCCTGCCCGGGGCCAATTCCCTGGCCCTGCGGCCCGGTTCCCGGGAGCAGCGTGCCGGCGTTTGCGGCCAGCGGGGGCAATTCCAGACTGCTGTTGCCGGTGGCGTAATCGAAAACCGCCACGGCCAGCGCACCCACCAGAATAAATCCCAAACTTGCCAGAATAATATTTTTCACCATTGGATAAACTCCTTTCAGAATACAGATTCCAGAATACAGAATACAGAGAAGATGAATCAGGAGCCGGGAGTCAGGAAGTGGCTACTGACTCTGTAACTTGCGACTTGCTACTTGCCACCTGCGCGTCTATTTTCTTGTTGCTGCGGCACAAGCGTGTTGCCTGTTCACTGTTTGAATCTGATGATAACAAACAAATGTGGAGGCAGTGTGGAGGTCGGATGGAGAAGTTGTTGTGGCAACCTGCGTTTTTTTGTGGATAATTACTTTTGCCCGGAAGAAATGTGAGCGTGGTTCATTAGCACACTGTGTTATCTTTACAAATTCATCGGCTTGCGTGCCCGGTTAAAACGTAAAACGTAATGTGTTATTCAGATCCAAATTCTTACGTTTTACGCTTTACGTTTTCCGAAGATATCCGGCAAAACCAACAAATTTGTAAAGTAAATGGTGCGGGCTAATGAACCACGCCGAAATGTGTAACTTTTTTCGCCGAACGTTGTATAGAAGGTAGGAGCGAAATTTTGGCGCGGCACACCCATTCGAGCGATGGTGAACTTGTAACAAAAACATTGGCCGGCGACGACGCCGCGTTTCGGGTGCTGGTGGAACGGCACACCGGCGTGGTGTTCAACACGGCGTACCGCTTGCTGGGCAACCGCGCCGACGCCGCCGATGCGGCGCAGGATGCGTTTTTGCGAGCCTACCACGCGCTGGACACCTTTCGCCCCGATGCGCCGCTGAGGCCGTGGCTGTGCCGGATTGCGGCCAATGTGGCGCTGAACCGCCTCCGGCGGCGCAAGCCCACGGTTTCGCTGGATGGTGACTCGTCCGGCGCCGATTCCGTTGCCGTGCCGGATGTGTCGGCGGAACCGCAGCGCGCCGTTCTGCGGGCCGAGCGCGACCGGGAACTGCGGGCCGCGATTCTGGCCCTGCCGCCCGACCAGCGCACCATCATCGAACTGCGCCACTTTCAGGAATTTTCCTACGCCCAAATTGCCGCTGCGCTGGACATCTCGGAGGCCAATGTCAAAGTGAAACTCTACCGGGCGCGCAGAAAATTGCGCCAAATCCTGCAAAAGGAAGCAAATGTATGACCGGTGATCCCGTGTGTCACGGAAAAGAAGAGATTGTTTTTCAATATTTGGACAGTGAATTGCCGCCCGCCGAACTGGCCGCGTTTGAGCAGCATTTGGCCGGCTGCGCAGCCTGCCGCCGGTTGGTAGCAGACACCGAGCTGCTCTTTGCCGGGCTGACCGCCCTGCCCGACGTACCTGCGCCCGTCGCGGAAATCTCCGTGGCGGTGATGGCCCGCTTGCCGCGTCCGGCGGCGGCGTCTCCGGTGGAACGTTGGATTCCGGCGCTGCAATTGCTGGTTGGGGCGGCGCTGCTGGCCTTCGCGCTGCCCGGCGTGTGGGCCGGGGTCGCGCCGGCCTTCAACCTGCCGGAATGGTCGCTGGCCGATGCCGCTTCGTGGATCGCACTGACCCCGCCGCCCGGCCTGCCCGCCGGTTGGCTGGCCGGCTGGAGCAACATCCTGTGGGCGCAACTGGGCGGGTTGTCGCTGTGGCCGCTGTCGCCGGCGCTGGCGGCGACGGGAATCGCTGTGCTGGGGCTGGCC
>RFJF01000510.1 GCA_003695455.1 Chloroflexota bacterium | reverse complement strand
GTACTGGGATGCGCTGGCCCCGATGGATATTCGCTACCGGGCTTTTGTGCATTTGCTGGCCCCGGACGGTGCGCGGCTGGCCCAGCATGACGACGACCCGGCCTGCCGCCTGCTCACCACCGATATGCGGCCGGGGCAGGAATCATCGCGCCAGTTCCGCCTGCCCATTCCCGCAGACGCCCCCCCCGGCGAGTACACCGTTCTGCTGGGCGTGTACCACCCGGACTCATTCGAGCGGCTGCCTGTTTGGGATAACAGTGCCCAAAATTCACCGGGCAATAGTTTTGTGCTGGGCTAAGTGCGGGTACAATGATGAATGGCGAATAGCGAATAGCGAACAACCAACGGCGAGCGGCGAATAACCAACGGCGCGCGACCAATGACAAACACCAAAATTGCCCAAAAATCAAATCGGTACTACAATTCAGAACGTATGTTCGGTTTGTAGCGCCTGGAATTCTGGCGGAATAACATGTCTCACAAACGAACTCTGGTAGCCATCTTTGCCCACCCCGACGATGAAGCCTTTGGCACGGGCGGCACATTAACAAAATACGCCCAACAGGGCGTTGAGGTGCATCTGGTCACCGCCACACTTGGCGAGGCCGGGCAAATTGCCAACCCGGCCGTGGCGCCAACCCGCCCGCTCAGCCTCATCCGCGAGCAGGAATTGCGCCGCGCCTGTGAAAAATTCGGCGTGACCCAGCTTCACCTGTTGGGCTATGTAGACGGCCAAACAGCCATGGTGCCCCCCGCCGAGGCGGTGCTCAAACTGGTCAGGCTGCTGCGCCGGCTCAAGCCGCAGGTGGTTATTTCATTTGGCCCGGACGGCATTTACGGCCATTTTGACCATTTGGTCATCCACCGTTGGGCCTCGGCGGCGGTAGAACTGGCCGCCAACCCGGAACGCTGGCCCGAAGCCGGGCCGGCCCATCCGGTGGCAAAATTTTACCACCGGGCCATATCTCAAACCCAGTTGACCGCCATGTCCGGGGCCAACGGCCGGGCCGCGGTTGACATGGGCGGCGTGCCCTTCCCGTTTGTGGGCCAGCCAGAAGAAAAAATCACCACTCGCATTGATGTGCGGGCGCAGGCGCAAACCAAGCTGGCAGGCCTCAAATGCCACATCAGCCAGCTCAGCCCGGATGCGCTCTATTTGCAGCCCGATTTTGACCCGTCGGCCACCGACTGGTTCCGGCAGGAAACGTTCATTCTGGCTCAATGCAACGGCGTGGCCCGGCCCGCCCAAAAAGAAGATGATTTGTTTGCGGGGGTAGCGTGATGACTCATGAAAATTCGGTGGCGCTGCTCACCCAGTTTGTCAAAGCCCATTTGGAACGGCTGGTGCTGCTGCGCGAATTTCGCAAAACCGTGGATGACCCCTACTTCAAATCGGCGTTGAGTTTTACCATTGAAGACACGCAAGAGGCCATTGCCCGCGCCTCAAGCCGGCTGCGCCAGCTTGGAGAAATTGCCACCAGCAAAATCTCCGATGAGACTTCTGAGAAGTTGCTGCGGCAAGGCAGCACCCGCCGCACCCCCGCCGATAAAATTCGGTTTGTGCACAAAGGGCTGGTGATGCAGATGGCCTGGTACGATACCTACGTTAAAGCCCTCCGTGATGACCCGGACACGCAGGCCACGCTGGTGGCCCTGGCCGAGCAGGCGCGCCTGCGGCTGGAACGGTGGGAAAACATGATGGACGAACTGAAGGTTTCGCCGGATAAAAGTGTATAATGAACAGAAGCGGCAATGCAGGCAAACCAATTGTTAATTAGCCGCTCCCCAAACCAGACCGGTAATTCCGGCACAGGTCAGCATAAGTTTTTGCGGGGCTTTACAAACTGGTGATTTTAGGGTATAATTTTCCCACATAATTTGCCCACCAAACCGAGGCCCTCGCAGGTCTCTGTTTTTTTTTGTATAGTTGCAACCCAAAATGAGAAATTCAAGTTGAAGTACCACCACGCAGTAAACATGCTTAACTGTGGAGATGCGTAACCTTTGTGATTGATGGAAGTGAGGAAATTTTATGCCAGACAAACCCGTATACTTGACACCGGAAGGCAAACAAAAGCTGGAAGAAGAGTTGGAATATCTGACCAAAGTTCGCCGGCGAGAAGTGGCCGAAGCCATCAAATCTGCCAAAGAAGAAGGCGACCTGAGCGAGAACTCCGCCTATGATGAGGCCAAACTGGCCCAGGGATTTGTAGAAGGGCGAATCCAGACTATTCAGGCCCAACTCAGAAACGCGGTACTCATTAAAGAAACCAACGGCACCGGCAACGGCGAAGTCTCGATTGGCAGCACCGTAACCGTAGAAGAAGAAGGCTTTGGCGAAGAAACCTACCAGATTGTCGGCTCGGCCGAGGCTGACCCGCTGGAGGGCAAAATCTCCAACGAATCGCCCATTGGGGTGGCCCTGCTGGGCGCCAAAGAGGGCGATGAAGTGACCGCAGAAACCCCCGGCGGCGAGATTACGTTCAAAATAGTGAAAGTAGAGTAGCTTGCGCCAATTGTATTCAACGTGCATAATAAGCGGGGTCCCGGCGACCCCGCTTTTTTTTGCCATCAAAACCGGGCGAATCCCGTGTTTGACCCGGTTTGGAATCATATTTTTGGAGAAGAAAACAGAATGGAACAGGACCTGACCTACTTTAGCAACTTTGGCGAGCAAGTTGAACAGCGGCTGAACAAACTTGATAATTTTGCCCAACGCGGCCAGCTTGCCTACCCGCCCCGCATCAAACGCGAACAAACCGCTGCCGAAGCCAAATCGCTGTTTGAGGCCGCCGAAGCCGCCCTGCCCCCGGACAGCGAGGAAAAGCCGCAGGCGTCGGCGGCTGTGGCCGGCCGGCTGGTCAGCATTCGGATTATGGGCAAAAGCACCTTTGCCCACATCGAGGACGGCAGCGGCCGGATTCAGATTTACCTGACCAAAAATGATTTGGGCGACGATTACAACATCTTCAAAAAAGATTTTGACCTGGGCGATTTCATCGCCGTGCAGGGCTGGATGTTCCGCACCCGCACCGGCGAAATCACCGTCCACGCCGAGGCGTTCCAGTTGGCATCCAAGGCC
>RFJF01000509.1 GCA_003695455.1 Chloroflexota bacterium | reverse complement strand
CAGCGTGGTGTCGGCGGGGAGTGTAGCCGGGTCAATCAGCGGGAAATCTGCCCCGTTCAGCCCGTTGGCCTCAAGCCAAATTTGCCGGTTTTGCTGCAACGTGGTCTCGTCCGGCGCAAAGTAGCCGGCGTCCCGGGACACGGTTGCAATGTTGTTGAGGTAGTAATTTACAAATCCCGAAACGTGGGGCTGGGCCTGCATTTGTTCGGAGTCGGCGTAAATGAAAATGGGGCGGGTGTAGGGATACTTGCCGGCGGCGGTGGTTTCGGCGTTGGGCTGCGCGCCGTTCACCGATACGGCGCGCAGTTTATCGGTGTTGTCTGCGTAGTAGGCGTGCCCAAAATAGCCGATGGCGTAGGGGTCATCCGCAATGGCTTTCACCAGTTCTTTGTCATCTTCGCTGGACATTTGGGCGGCGGCCAACATGCGCGCCTCTTCCACGTGCTCAACCAACTGCGCCGGGTCCTGCGTATTCTGAATGATGACGTAGCCAAACGAATCGCGTACAATGGTGTACAGCAGCGCAGACAGGGCCACAATAGCCACAATGGTGGCCGCAATGAACGCGGTCAGCCAGATGCGGCCGGTACGGTTGCGATTGGCAATGAATTTTTGCAGGTCGTCCTCTTCCGGGTAGTAAAAATCGTCATCCACAAAAGATTCAATCGGTTTAATGCTCATCAATCATACTCCTCACGGAAGTGAGCCACCACGTAGCGGCTGATAATGTTCAGCACCAGGGTCATAAAAAAGAGCATCAACCCAATGGCAAAGATGCTCTCGTAATCTACCGAATTATAGCTGAGGTCGCCGCCGCTAATGCGCACCATGTGGCCGGTCATAGTTTCTGAGGCCTCAAAGGGATTGATGAATGGCGCGGGGCGCGGCCCGGCGCCGGCGGCAATGGCTACAATCATCGTTTCGCCCACAGCCCGGGAGATGGCAACAATGAAGGCGGCGGCAATGCCGCTGGCCGCTGCCGGAAGTACCACCCGGGTGGCGGTTTCAAGTTTGGTGGCGCCCAATCCGTAACTGGCCTGCCGCAGCGAAAGCGGCACGGCGTGCAGCGCGTCTTCAGCCATCGAGGCCACCAGCGGCAGCACCAGAATACCCACCACAATGCCGGCGGCGGCGGTGTTGTAAATTTGCACCGTTTCTGCGCCCAGCGTGCCGCGCAGAATGGGGGTAACAAATGTGAGCGCAAAGTAGCCGTACACCACCGTGGGAATACCGGCCAGCACTTCCAGAATGGGTTTGAGGAAGTTCCGGGTCCGCATTGAGGCGTATTCACTGAGGTAGATGGCAACCATCAGCCCCAGCGGCAGCGCCACCAGCATGGCAATCACGCTGACCATAAATGTGGCGTTTACCAGCGACCAGATGCCAAACTGTCCGATGGCCGGCTGCCAGGTGGTGGTAAAGAAAAACTGTTGCAGGGTGACTTCCGGACGGGCAAAAAACTTGAGCGCCTCGGTGAGCAGCACGTACACAATGCCCACCGTCACCAAAATAGACACCGCTCCGGACAGAAACAGCAGTGCTTCGATGACGGTTTCACCAATACGGGACTGTTTTTTGAGCCGGACGTGAATATCTGTATTTTCTGCGCTCACAACGGTGTTGCTTGACGCGCTTACGGCCATATTCTTTCTCCTCGGTGAAAATAGTATGGATTACAGTTTGAGCCTTTACGTAAAGGATGGGAAGGAGGAACAAAACCCCCCTTCCCATTTTTCTGCCTTAATTTGTATCCTTGCCGCCGGTATTTACCGGGCCAGCGCCTCCAGTAGTGCCATTTTTGACGCGTTCAGCGATTCCGTCGAAGCGGGGAAGTAGCCAACGTCGAGAATTTCATCGTTGACGTGGGTCAGGTAGAAATTGATGAAATCGGCGACCTGGGGTTTATCCTGCATAATTTT
>RFJF01000038.1 GCA_003695455.1 Chloroflexota bacterium | reverse complement strand
GAATTTTGCTGGCCGGGCTGTTAGGTTTTTGGTGGGGGGGGCAATGGCGACAGTCGCCGGCCCGGCGTGTGCGGGCCGGGTTGTGGGTGATTATCGGTGGATTGGTGGCCTATTTGCTGGCGGCGGGGGGCTGGCTGCGCCCGGAACAGTGGTTCAGTGAATCGCCCTCAGCGGGTGCGGCGCGGCTGGCGCTGGCCGCGCTGGTGTGCCTGTTTGGGCTGGCGGGGTTGTTCATCGGCAGGCTGACGGACAGGGTTAATTTACTGCCCAAACGTCACCCACAAGGCGGCGGCTGACAAAATCACGGCGATGGCGGCCAGCAGCCAGTTCTGGCGCAACGCCGAGGCCCAGTTTTCGGGGTTGGGTTGCGCCAGCCGCTCATCCGGGCGGATGGGCCGGGTAGCGGCGTAACTGTTGAGCATCTGCTTCCACAGCGCCACCGATGCGGGCCGCTCTTTGGGGTGTGGGGCCATGGCCGCCAACACCGCCCGGCTGATTTCCACCGGAACGCGGGGGTTAATCTGGTGCGGAGGGCGCAGAGACTCCGGCACAATGAACCGTTCCTGCGCGCTGGCGGGGGTTTCGTTGGTCAGCAGGTGGTACACCGTTGCCCCCAGCGCGTACAAATCCGAGCGGGCATCGGTGTGGCCCAAATGGTCAACGTATTGTTCCAGCGGGGCGTAGGGCAAACTGCCCGCCCCCTGCAAACCGGTGAGCGTGTTGGGGTCGTTGGGGTCCAGCGGTTTGACCAGCCCAAAATCCACCAGCTTCAAAAAACCGTCCGGCGTGAGTTTGATGTTGGCCGGTTTGATGTCGCGGTGGAGTACCGGCGGGCGGCGGGTGTGCAGGTAGGTCAGCGTATCGCACAACTGGTTGGCCCACTCCAGCACGGTCTCTTCTTTTAAAAAGCGAGACTCGCGGCGGGCGTCGGCGCTGATATCAAGCAGATTTTTGCCCGGCACAAAATCCATCACCAGATAATCCCGGGCCTCAATCGAGAAAAAATCGCTCACTTTGGGCAGGCCAGGGTGGTCCAGCCGGGCCAGCGTAGAGGCCTCTTTTCTGAACTGCTGCCGCACCCGCTGCGTCACCTCATCATTCAAATCGGGCTGGAGCCGGATTTCCTTGATGGCGCAGCGGCGGCCCTCGAGCCGGTTGTCATCGGCCAGGTAGACCGTGCCCATGCCGCCGGCGCCAATCAGACCGATGATGGTGTATCGCTCGCGCAGCGAGTCTCCGGGTTGGAGATGGGTTGCCAAAATTTACTCCGTGGGTGAATTTTGCCGTCACTCACAGGGTATCTCAATCTAAAATTACTGTCAAACAGGAGGTTGGCATGGAACATTTGCAAACCGAACAGGCGCTTCTCATTTGGCGAGAGGACGAAATCATCAAAAATCAGTGGATTCTGCACGATTCCGACAACGAGATTTTGATTGGGCGCTCGCCCGATTGTGCCATCAGCATTCCGGTGCGCTGGATTTCTCGGACGCACGCCGTTTTGCGGCGCAAGCAGGGGCAGTTTTTTCTGGAAGATGCCGGCAGCAAAAATGGCGTGTTTGTAAACGGCCGGCGCGTGCGCAACCCCTACCCGCTCAACGACGGCGATTTGATTCAGCTTGCCCCGGGGCTGGACCTGGTTTACGTAGACAGCGAAGCCACCGCGCCCCTGCCGGGCCGGCTGGCGCTGGGCCTGCGCGTTGATTCTGCCGAGCGCCAGATTTACATTCACGGTCAGCTCATTTCTCCGCCGCTGAGCACACAGCAGTACCATCTGCTGGCCAAACTGGCCGAACAGCCCGGCAAAGTGTACAGCCGCGCAGAAATCATCGAAGCGGCCTGGCCCAACGAAAGCGCAGAGGGGATTACCGATGACGCCGTTGACGCGCTGGTGCGCCGCCTGCGCCAGCGTCTGGCCGAGGTAGACCCCAACCACAACTTTGTGGTCACGGTGCGCGGGTACGGATTTCGGCTGGATGCGGGCGGTGGTTGATTTCACCCCGCAGCGCCAATTTTGCGCTCTGTTTTGAGTGCGCTAAAATACCGACGTGAGAATTTTCGGCTTTTTTTCTGATGTCCCCGCTGTGGGTTTTCAGTTTTCAAAAATTTTGAGCCCGGCAGGCACAAAGCAATGGACGCTTCGTCTGTTGCTTTTCGTTTTCTCCGGCCTGACTCTGCTGTTGGCCGGCTGCGAACTGATTGAACCGCAAATTGCAGCCACGCCGGTTCCGCCGCCCACCGCCACCCTGCCGCCGCTGGCTTATTCGGTGGATTTGCAGGATGATGCCATTATTTTCCCCATCGCCATTGACCCGCCCAGCTTTAACGCCTACCTCAACGATACCGGCTACGAAATGCTGGTGGGCGAGCTGGTGTACGGCGCGCTGGCCGAAATTGGTCCGGACGGCAATTATTACCCGGAACTGGCCGCCGATTTGCCCACACTGGCCAACGGCGGCCTCAGCCCGGACGGTACCACGGTCACCTGGCAGTTGCGCCCCGGCCTGCGCTGGAGCGACGGCGAACCGCTGACCTCGGAAGATGTGAAGTTCACCTGGCAGGCCCTGCAAGACAGCGGCATCTGGGCGCCCGGCTTTGATTTGATTGAGAATATTGAAACGCCGGACCCGCTCACCGCCGTGGTGCAGTACCGCGAGTTTTACCCCAACTACCTGATTCAATTTGGCGGTGCGGGAACCGGCGTGCTGCCCGCGCATCACTGCGGAGATACCGGCCGGATGCTGTTTTGGGATTGCAACTTTGAGCCGGTCAGCAGCGGCCCGTTTGTGCTGGCCCAGTGGATTCCCGGCGTGCGGCTGGTGTTTGAACCCAACCCCAACTACTACATCCCGGAACGACCGCTGGCATCGCAATTGGTGCTGCCCGTTGAACCGGACGCCGACCGCCGCCAGCGCAACCTGACGCGCGGCAACAGTCACCTTGATTTGTGG
>RFJF01000508.1 GCA_003695455.1 Chloroflexota bacterium | reverse complement strand
GAGAAGTTGCTGGAAGTATACAAAATTGCCCGTTTTGCCGAAGCCTCGCGGGTGT
This sequence comes from Chloroflexota bacterium, assembly GCA_003695455.1. Classification (GTDB taxonomy): domain Bacteria; phylum Chloroflexota; class Anaerolineae; order 4572-78; family J111; genus J095. The sequence continues at coordinate 2,123 of RFJF01000508.1, read as the reverse complement.
TTGCCGGGGCTGCCGATATGTTCGCCAAATTAGAGGCAGAGTGGGAATGACAACGGATTCTATTTCAGAAACTATGCCAACAGCAGCACGTCCCCAGGTAAGTTTGTGGACTATCTGGCTGGCCTATTTGCAAGTCGGCCTGACGGCATTTGGTTTTGCTATTTTGCAAAAACTAAAAAAACTGGTACTGACCAACCACTGGCTGACTGACGAAGAAATGAACGAGGGCCTGGCTATGGTACAGCTTTATCCCGGCCCTATTATGATAAATTTTACAGCTTACGCCGGTTACAAAGTACGGGGCGTGTGGGGCGCGGTTGTCGCTACTATGGGGTTTATACTTCCTACCCTGATATTAATGCTGGTCCTGTCTGCCGCCTATTTTGCTGCCGGTAGTTTACCCTGGGTGCAACCCCTGTTTTTGGGGCTGGAGGCACTGGTGGTCGGCGTTCTCATTAATGTTGTTCTGGAATTTGGACAGCGGGCCATCAAGGGGCGTTTAGAAGCGGCCATTATGCTGGCCGCCTTTGCCGCGCTGGTATTTAAGGCTAACGCCGTGTTAATTGTGCTGACTGCTCTGGCGGCGGGCGCTGTCTTTATCCGCCCTCAAAACGCGGGGAAAGCGGCGGTACAGCCCCGCCCCTGGCATGACGAGCCGGTTTCAATCCGCCGCTGGGCCGGCATTGCGCTGGCGCTGGTGGTGGTGATAGCCGGGGTTGGGCTGGCCTGGTCGCTTAATTCCGAAGTGGGGCGGCTGGGGCTGTCGCTGTTTAAAATTGGGGCTATCGCCTTTGGCAACGGTATGACAATTTTGCCGCTGATTCAAGCCGATGCCGTGGATGCCCATCACTGGCTGACCATCAATCAATTTGTGGATGGCATCGCCCTGAGCCAGATTACGCCGGGGCCGTTCCTTATTATTTCCGCCTTTATTGGCTACAAACTGGGCGGCGTATGGGGCGGTGTACTGGCTACGTTTGCCATGTTTGCCCCGTCTTTTGTAATGACCCTCATCTTTACCGAGGTTTTTAGCCGGGTACGTAATCTGGCTATGGTAAAAGGCGCGCTGGCCGGGGTGCTGGCCGCGTTTGTGGGCTTGCTGGCGGTGGTACTCATTCGATTGGGCGGCATTGGCATCAACGGGCCGGCCTCGATGGTGATGGCCGCCGGCGCTTTTGTAGCCATTCGCTACTTTAAATGGGATTTGCTCTGGGTATTTGCCGGAGGGCTGGCCGTGTGGAGTAGCCTGGTGATGCTGGGCGTGGTTTAAAGGAAAGAAGATTGCACTGTTGAACAAGAAACAAAACAAGCCAGAAATGCAATACCACGTCACCGTCACCCGGCGGGATGAGGCCCATGCTACAGCGCAAGCCAGGCAGCATACCCTGTCACTGAACATCAAAAAGGGCGACGGCGACGCCGGCTTCAACGCTGCCGAAACGCTGCTGGCAGCCCTGGGAGCGTGTATTCTCACCAACGTCAACAGCATTGCCGCCAAAATGCGGCTGCAAATTGACGAGGCTCGAATTGAGTTTGAGGCTACCCGCTGCGACGAACCGCCCGCCCTCACCCGCATCAGCTACCGGCTTATTGTGCGCAGCCCGGAGCCGGAGGAAAAGTTACGCCAGCTACACCAATTAGCAGTGAAGTGGGGTACTGTAACCAATACCCTCATCAATGGGCTGGAACCCGCCGGAACGCTGGCGATTAAACCAGAATAAGGTGGAGTATGGGTATATCCAAATTTACAGCGGAGGCGGCTTCCACGCCGCCGATTCACGGGCGTAGGAGCCAGTTCTGCTCCAAAAATTGGATCTACTGAATATACCCGGAATAGAAGGTGTGATGATGAGATGCAAAAAGCAGCAGTGCAAATTAACCTGTTACCGTTGTCACCAAAAACACGGGGAGGGCGTTCGCCGTCCGCCGCCGCTAACCCGTTTGCGCTAATCTTTAGGCCCAATTTTACTGATATAGAACCCTAAAATTCAAGGAGATTAACAATGAGTGCAAATGGAAAGAATCTTACCGCGCCCTGGCACGGTATTCCCAGAGAAGAAATTGACTGGTATCCCACGGTAATCGCCGAACGCTGCATTGGCTGCGGGTTGTGCGTTACCTCG
>RFJF01000507.1 GCA_003695455.1 Chloroflexota bacterium | reverse complement strand
CGGCGATGTTGTTGATGTCTGGAACAGCCGCGCCCGTTTTGTGGGCCGCGGCATTTACAATGAAAACTCGCAAATCCGGGTGCGTTTGCTCACCTGGAATCCCAACGACCCCATTGACGAAAATTTCTGGCGACGACGCATCAGCCGCGCCGTGGCAGGCCGGCTGGCGCTCCGGCAGGACCAGCGCACCAACGCCTACCGGGTGGTCTATTCCGAGGCCGACGGTGTTCCCGGCTTCATCGCCGACCTGTACGGCCCCTGGCTGGTTGTGCAATTCCAATCTATGGCCGCCGAGCGTCACCGCCGAACCATTTTAAACACGCTGGTGGACCTGATCGAACCGCAAGGCATTTACGAACGCAGCGATACAGAATCTCGTGAGAAAGAAGGTTTGGTGCCGGTTGCCGGGCCGGTGTGGGGCGAAGTGCCGCCGGACACCATTGAAATTTTGGAAAACGGCCACACATTTCTGGTTGATGTGAAACTGGGCCACAAAACAGGGTTTTATTTGGACCAGCGGGAAAACCGGCAAAAAGTGACCAAATATTTGGCCGGCAAAGAGCTGTTAAATGCATTTTGTTACACCGGCGCATTTTCGGTGTATGCGGCCCATGCCGGGGCATCACGGATACTCAACGTGGATTCATCAGAGGCGGCGCTTCAGATTGCCGAACGCAATATGCGGCGCAACGGATTTTCAGGCCGTGAGGATGTGTTTGCTTCGGCCGACGTGTTTGACATTTTACGGGCCTACAGTGACGCCCGCTGGAAATTTGACGTAATTATTCTGGACCCGCCCAAATTTGCCCACAACAAACGGCAGGTAGAAAAAGCCACCCACGGCTACAAAGACATCAACCTGTTGGCTATGAAATTACTCAAGCGGGGCGGAATCCTGATTACATTTACCTGCTCCGGCGCAATCAGCCGCGACCTGTTCCAAAAAGTGCTGTTTGGGGCGTCCATTGACGCCGGCCGAACCGTGCAAATCATTGAGCAGCTATCGCAGAGCGCCGATCACCCCGTTTTGCTCACCTGCCCGGAAACTGAATACCTGAAGGGTTTTGTGTGCCGGGTGTGGTAAAAAACGCCCCGTCAGCGTTCTGGCCTTTTTGAAACCAGCTCTTTTTTCAGCACTCTTAACGCCTCCCGGGCCGCAGCCTGGGCGGCGTTTTGTTTGCTCAGCCCCGTGCCCAGCCCGTACCGTTTTTGTCCAATCAGGGCTTCAACCGTAAATTCCTTGGCGTGGTCCGGCCCTTCTTCTTTTACGGTACGGTAGGTGGGAGTAATCTGGTACTCGCTCTGAGAAATTTCCTGAAGCTGGCTTTTTGCATCTTTTTCGGTGTCGCGGGCCAGTACTTCCTGCAAGGCCGGTTCAATGAATTTTAAAATATAGGTTTGGGTACACTCAATGCCCTGATCAAGATACAGCGCGCCAATGAGCGCCTCAAAGGCATCGCACAGAATGGCCGGCCGTTTGCGTCCGCCGCTGTCCTCTTCACCGCGCCCCAGGTACAGGTGATCGCCCAATCCTGCCTCGGAGGCAAAAGCGGCCAGTTGTTCGGTGCGCACCAGCGCCGAACGCAAATTGGTCAGCCGGCCTTCGGTAATCTCCGGAAAGCGGTGGTACAGATATTCGGCGGTTACAAAATCAAGAATGGCATCGCCCAAAAATTCCAGCCGTTCGTTGTCTTCCAGTACGTGGGTGGGGTTTTCATTAATATAAGAACGATGGGTGAGCGCCCGCTGCAACAGGGCCTTGTTGGTAAATTGCAGACCCAGCGCGTTTTGAGCGCGAAGTACATCCGGCATGAGTCCCTCCATTTGAGGAACTGGGGAAACAGAAGTAACCAAGCGTGGCGGCTTAGCCTCTTCGGTGTCACCAGTTCTGTTTTTTAGTAATTACTGTTGCCCGGCGTCACCTGCCGAAGGCAGGTAATCACCTTCTATCCATTCATCTCCATCCGGGCCAACCTCTTTTTTCCAGATGGGTACTATTTCCTTCAGCCGGTTAATAGCGAATGCGCAGGCTTCAAAGCAGCCGTCGTTGCGATGCGGGCTTGACACCGCCACCACCACGGCGTTTTCGCCAACCTCCAAATGACCAATACGCTGCACAATGGCAATATCCACAATTTTAGGCCATTGCCGGCGAGCTTCAGCGGCCACTTGTTTCAGTTTGGCAACGGCCATTGCTTCGTAGGCTTCGTATTCCAGGTGTTCCACATCTTTGCCGCCAGATACGTTGCGCACCACACCGCCAAACACGGCAACTGCGCCGGTTTCGGGCTTTACAACTTTGGCGGCAATTTCATCCAGCCCGATGGGATTGAACGTAACGCCAAATTTACCTTCGTCGTCTGCGCCGGTTCCGCCGCTGACCGGCGGAAAGAGTGCCACTTCGTCGCCGTCGGCCAACACGGTGCTTGAATCTACAAACTCCTGATTCACGGCAATGATGGTTTGCGGGTTGGCCGCCGCCAGGTTGGGGAATTCCTGTTTCAGCGCCTCAAGCAGCCCGGCGATGCTGGTATTGGGGGCAACATCCCGTTCAAGCGCGCCTGCGCCCACCAGTTCTCTCATTCTGGCAAACAATTTAATGGTAACTTTCACGTAACAACCTTTCTACTCTTCCAGCACAAAATCACCGCTTTTGCCACCGCTTTTGCGGGCCAGCCGCACCGCATCAACACGCATGCCCCGGTCTACGGCCTTGCACATATCGTAAATGGTCAACCCGGCCACGCTGACCGCGGTGAGGGCTTCCATTTCAACGCCGGTTTTGCCGGTGGTGCGCACCGTGGCGCTAATGTTGATAACGGCTTGTTCGCCGGGGGGTGCCGGTTGCGGCTCAAAATCCAGACTCACGTGGGTGAGCATCAACGGGTGGCACATGGGGATGAGCTGGTGCGTGCGTTTGGCGGCCATAATTCCGGCAACTTGCGCCACAGCCAGCACATCGCCCTTTTTTATGCCCCCCTGCTGAATAAGGGCCAGTGTTTCGGGTTGCATCAGCACCCGGCCGCGAGCCACGGCTTCGCGCTGGGTGTCGGCTTTTTGGCCTACGTCTACCATGTGGGCGCGGCCGTGTTCATCAAAATGGGTCAGTGGCATTAAAAAGCAATCCTTGTGTTATGTTGACGGGCAAATTATAGCAAAAGGTTCACCAGCCTCAAAAT
>RFJF01000506.1 GCA_003695455.1 Chloroflexota bacterium | reverse complement strand
GTTTTGAGGTATAATTATAAAAATAATTTTTGCTGATACAGCGCAATTGCACCAAAATAAATTGGTTATTTTGAATAAAATCAAAAAAATATTTGGCTCTTTTGGGGTTTGGGTGTGCAATCTGACAGAATTACATTGCCCCGCTAATCCGGAAGTGCCGCATTATGTGGAGGTGTCTCTGTGAAAAACGTACCGCAAATTTCTGTGGAAGAAGCGGCGGCCATGGTGCCGCACGGCGCAGTACTGATGGCGGGTGGATTTGGCATGACCGGCAGCCCGGTGCATTTGTTGCACGCGCTGGCCCAAATCGGCGTGGGCCAGCTGACCATCATTTCAAACAACGTGGGCGAGCCGGGACTGGGCGGCGGCCGGTTGCTGCGCAACGGACAAATCAAAAAGGCCGTCGGCTCCTTTTTCACCTCAAACCCCGAGGCCGTGCAGGCGGTTCACGAAAAGCGGATAGAGATTGAACTGATGCCGCAGGGCACCATGGCCGAGGCGTTGCGCGCCGGTGGCGCGGGCATTGGCGGCTTTTTTACGCCGACCAGCGCCGGTACGTTGCTGGCCCAAGGCCGGGAAGTGCGCCAAATCAACGGGGTGGCGCAGGTGTTTGTTAACGGATTGTGGGCCGATGTGGCCTTTGTACGGGCGCATCGCGCCGATACCGCCGGCAACCTGGTGTATCGCATGACCGAGCAAAATTTTAACCCGCTTATGGCAACCGCCGCCTCACTGGTGATTGCCGAAGTGGAAGAGATTGTGCCGGTGGGTCAAATATTGCCGGAACAGGTGATGACCCCCGGCATTTACGTGGACTATCTGGTGCAGGCCCACACTACGCTTGAAGAACTGGGCAGTTCGGCGGGCACAGCGCGCAGCCGCCGCCCGGTGAGCCAAACGCGCATGAATATGGCCCGCCGCGCCTTTGCCGAGTTGTCTCGCGGCGATGTGGTCAATTTGGGGGTGGGCATCCCCACACTGGTGGCAGATTTGATTTCGCCGGAGGATGGCATTATTTTGCACACAGAAAACGGCCTGCTGGGCGTGGGGCCGGCCCCGGCCAGCGGCGGCGCGCTGGAGTACCCGGTAAATGCAGGCAAGCAGCCGGTCACAGCGTTGCCCGGCGCATCATATTTTGACAGCGCCGCCTCATTTGCCATGATTCGCGGCGGCCACATTGATGTAGCCATTATGGGCGGGCTTCAGGTTGATGAGCAGGCCAACCTGGCAAACTGGGCCGTGCCCGGCAAGCCGCTGCTGGGTGTGGGCGGGGCCATGGACCTGGCATCGGGGGCCAAACGGCTGATTATTACCATGACTCACACCAGCCGCAGCGGCGAATCTAAAATTGTGCCGCACGTTACCCTTCCGCTGACCGCCACCGGTGCGGTTGATATGGTCATTACCGATTTGGCCGTTTTTAAATTTGTCAATGGTCAACTGGCGCTCACAGAATTAATGCCCGGCGCCTCGTTGGATGAAGTTCGCGCTAAAACCGACGCCGCGTATGTGGAAATGCTGAACTGATTGAAATACATTCTTAATAAAAAGTCACTTGTGCGCCAAACAAC
>RFJF01000505.1 GCA_003695455.1 Chloroflexota bacterium | reverse complement strand
TTACTCCCTACTCCCTACTCCCTACTCCCTACTCCCTACTCCCTACTCCCTACTCCCTACTCCCTGCTTCATTCCGGCTTGTCCGGGTTAGGCGTATATGAACAAAGATAAAATTCTCAATTTGTACCGCGAACTTGACCGCAATTTTACATCGCTGATTGGCCCCAATCCGTTCAGCGCGGCCAACAATTTGCGCCTTGAGCGAATTACCCACCTGCTTTCGTTGCTGGGCAATCCCCATTTTGCCTACCCCTCCATTCACGTGGGGGGAACATCCGGCAAAGGCTCCACCTCGGCCATGATTGCCGCCATGCTCACCGCCGCCGGCTACAAAACCGGGCTGCATCTTTCGCCCCATCTGCAAATTTTCAACGAGCGCCACCAGATTAACACCCGCATTTCCAGCACCAGCCGGCTGACCGAGGTATTTGAGGAAATGAAACCGGCCATTGCCCGCGTGGCTGCCGAAAGCCCGTTTGGCGCGCCCAGCTATTTTGAGGCCCAAACGGCGCTGGCGTTTTTGTTGTTCCAACGTGAAGAAGTGGATGTGGCCGTGGTTGAAGTGGGGCTGGGAGGCACGCTGGATGCCACCAACGTGCTGCCGTCATCGGTGGCGGTGCTGACCAACGTGGGGCTGGACCACACCGCCATTTTGGGCCGCACCGTTGAGCAGATTGCCCGCGATAAATCCGGCATCATCAAAACCGGGCAAACGGTTGTCAGCGGGGTGCGGCACAGCGCCGTAGAAAAAATTGTGGCCCATCGCTGCCAAACCCAAAATGCCCGCCTGCTGCAACTTGACCGGAATTTTGGCTACATTTTGCCCAACGGCCACGGCCTCACCCTGACCACCCCCACCGGAACCCTGTCTGATGTGCAACTGGGCATGCCCGGCGATTTTCAGGTGGTGAACGCCGCCTGCGCGGTGGCGGCGGTGCAATCGCTGCCCGGGTTTACCGTGCCGGAAGCAGCAATCCGGGCCGGCCTGCAAAATGCCAAAATTCCGGGCCGGGTAGAGGTAATGCAAACAAACCCGACCGTGATTCTGGATGGCGCGCACAACCCGGAAAAAATGCGCGCCTCGCAGCAAGCCATCAACAAATATTATGGCGATAAACGACGCGTGACTGTGCTGTCGCTCAAATCAGACAAAGCCGCCAGAGATGTTTTGGCGCACGTGCTGGCCGATACCGACATATTGATTGCCACAGAATTTCAGGTCAGCAAAAGTCTCTGGAAATCAACCAACGCCGAATCGCTGGCGCGGTTGGCGGCGGAAATGGCGCCCAATCTTGAAATCCGGGTAGTGTCCAACCCCATGCTGGCCTTTCAGAATGCGCTGGATTTGGCCGGCCCGGATGATTTGGTGTGGGTGACAGGCTCGTTTTATTTGGTGGGCAACGTGCGCGAGTATTGGTACCCCGCCCGCGAACTGCTGGCCCAGGCAGAAACGGGTCTGTCCGGCGCGTTGGTCCGCGATTTGCCAAAATGATAAACAACATGCTGCAAACCCACCCCCAAAACTTGCCCAACTTATCCGGCGTCATTGATGAGTACCATCGCCAGCACAACTGGCTGCTGTCGCTCATCCGCGACCCCACCGGCGCGCGTGACTTTGAGGAAAAATCGCCGGAAGTGCGTTTGCAGCAGTACCGGACGCAACTGGCCCGCACCGCCGATTTTCTGGAATTTGCCGGCAACCCGCACACCCGGTACAAATCCATTCACGTGGCCGGCACCAGCGGCAAAGGCTCGGTGGTGGCTATGATGGCCGCAGTGTTGCAGCAGTGCCGGCAGCGCACCGGCTTTCACATCAGCCCGTATTTGCAAATCTGCAACGAAAAGTTAATTGTTGACGGGCAGATGATTCCCCCGTCTGAATTTTCTGCGCTGATTGAGCAATTTAAAGGTTTGTATCACAACTGGCTGGCCGCAGACCGCGCCTTTAACGACCTCCGCTACGGCGAGGCGTGGGTGATTTTAACCTACCTGTGGCTGGCAAACAGAAATGTGGATTGGGCCGTGATTGAAACCGGACTGGGCGGCCGCTACGACCCCACCAACGTGCTGCCCTCAAACCTGGCGGTTATCACCAATGTGAATTTTGACCACGTTAAAAGTTTGGGGCCGGATTTATTGAACATTGCCCGGCACAAAGCCGGAATCATCAAGCCGGACGGCCTGGTGGTGACCTCTGAAACCAACCCGGACGTGCTGGCGGTGATAGAAGCCGAGGCCGCCCAAAAAAACGCCACCCTGTTCCGGCTCAACCACGAATTTTCATATTCGGTGGAACAGACCGGCGCCAACCAAACGATTCTGTCGGTGCAGGCGCCCGGCCATCACTACCGTCACATCCGGCTGAACATCCCCGGCCAATTTCAGCACGCCAATGCCGCGCTGGCCGTGGCCGGGCTTGACGTGCTGGCCCAACGTGAATCACTGCCAAATTTGGCGCAGGGTATTCAGCGCGGGCTGGCCGCTGTGGAGTTCCCCGGCAGAATGGAGCTGATTCAGCAGGAGCCGCCGGTCATTCTGGACGGCGCACACAACCCGCACAAAATGGCAGCGCTGGTGCGCAGCGTTCGGGCGCTGTATCCCCACCGGCGAATCACGGCTCTGTTTGGTATGATTCGGGTAAAAAACGCCCGCGCCGTCCTCGAGGTGCTGGCGCCGGAGGTGTCGCGCTTTGTGGTATCGGCGCCGCGCGTTTACGGCAAACCGGCTTTGCCACCCGAGGACATGGCTCATATAATTGAAGAACTCAGCCCTAACACAGAACTGCGCGTGGTAGACGGCGTACAAAATGCGGTGCGTGCGGCGCTCCAGACCGTGGCGCCCGATGAATTGCTGCTGATTACCGGCTCGCTGTACCTGGTGGGCGAGGCCCGGGAACTGTGGTTCCCCCAGGATGAAATCCTGCGCCAACTGGAAATGACGCAAATTTAAACGTGCTTGAAATCGACTGATAATCCGGAGTTCCATTTTTGAGAATGATGCCCCCCGAAAAAGATTTTGACCTTGATTTAGATTTTGACGAACAGGAAGTAGAACTTCCGCTGCTGCCTGTTCGGGATACGGTGGTTTTTCCCCGAATGTTGACCCCGCTGTTTGTGGGGCGCGAACGCTCCATCCAGGCGCTCGATGCGGCGCTGAACGAAAATCAGCAACTGGTGGTGGTTACCCAGCGAGACCCGGACCAGGAAGACCCTGAATTTGAAGACCTCTACCAGTTTGGCACAGAAGTGGTGGTGGGCCGCATGTTGAAAATGCCTGATGGCAGCAACAACATTCTGGTGCAGGGCCACCGCCGGGTTGAACTGCTGGAGATGGTTCAGGAAGAGCCGTACCCGGTGGTGCGCGTTCGCCGCCTGTCAGAAGATTCCGAACAGAGCCTCTCCTCTGATGCGCTGATGCGTGCCGTGCTGGCCCTGTTTGAAAAATGCGTCCACCTGAACCGAAACGTGCCGGACGACGCTTACATTGCGGCCATGAACATTGATGACCCCGGCTGGCTGGCCGATATGATTGCCTCGGTCATGGATTTTGATATTGAGCAGCGGCAGCAAATTCTGGATACCGCCGACCCCACAACCCGCCTGCAACGGTTGAGCATTATTCTGGCGCAGGAGCTGGACGTGCTGGAACTTGAATCCAAAATTCAGGATCAGGTGCAGCAGGAAGTTGACAAAGGCCAGCGTGAATATTTTCTGCGCGAGCAAATGCGCGTGATTCAGGGCGAATTGGGCGAACTGGACCTCCAGTCGTCTGACATAAACGAACTGCGCGAAAAGTTGGCGCAGGCCAAACTGCCGGACGAAGTCCGGGCCAAGGCTGAAAAGGAACTGGCCCGGCTGGCAATGATGTCTCCGGCCGCGCCCGAAGTGGGCATCATCCGCACCTATCTTGACTGGATTATTGACCTGCCGTGGGTAGACGCCACCAAAGACAGCACCAACATGGCCCAGGTTGCCAACGTGCTGAACAACAACCACTTTGGCATTCCCAAAGCCAAAGAGCGCATTTTGGAACACATTGCTGTGCTGCAGCGCGCGGGTGATAAAATGCGCTCGCCCATTCTTTGTTTTGTGGGGCCGCCCGGCACCGGCAAAACATCGCTGGGGCGCTCAATTGCCGAGGCGCTGGGGCGCAAGTTTGTGCGCATCAGTTTGGGCGGCATCCGTGACGAGGCTGAAATCCGCGGCCACCGCCGCACCTACATTGGCGCGCTGCCGGGGCGCATCATTCAGAGTATGCGCCGGGCCGGCAGCGTGAACCCCGTGTTTATGCTGGATGAAATTGACAAGGTGGGCGCTGATTTTCGGGGCGACCCCAGCGCGGCGCTGCTTGAGGCGCTGGACCCGGAACAAAACAACAGCTTTTCCGACCACTACCTTGAACTGCCCTACGACCTCTCAAAAGTGATGTTCATTACCACGGCCAACTTGCTGTATCCCATTCCACCGGCGCTGCGCGACCGGATGGAAGTAATTGAATTTTCCGGCTACATTGAAGAAGAAAAACTGTCAATTGCGCGGCAGTTTCTCATTCCGCGCCAGATTGAAGAACACGGTCTGAGCGATGTGCCGCCCAAATTTGCCGACAGCGCTCTGCAGGGAATCATCCGCGAGTACACCTACGAGGCCGGAGTGCGCAACCTTGAGCGCGAAATTGGCCGGATTTGCCGCAAGCTGACTCGCCGGCTGGCCGAAGGCAAACGGATTCCCAGAACCGTCACCCGCCAGTCGCTGGCAAAATATTTAGGCCCACCCCAGTTCACCGAGCAGAAACTGCTGGAGCAGGATGAAGTGGGCATTGCCACCGGCATTGCCTACACCGAGGCCGGCGGCGATATTATGCCCATTGAGGTGGCGCTGATGCCGGGCAAAGGCCAGTTAACGCTCACCGGACAGTTGGGAGAGGTAATGCAGGAATCCGTGCAGGCAGCGCTGTCTTTCATCCGCGCCCACGCCGCAGATTACGGCATCAAAGATGAGGCGTTTGAAAACAACGATATTCACCTGCACGTGCCGGAGGGGGCCATCCCCAAAGATGGCCCCAGCGCGGGTATTACCACCGCCACGGCGCTGGTATCTGCGTTTTCCGGGTACAAGGTGCGGCACACGGTAGCCATGACCGGCGAAATCACCCTGCGCGGCAAAGTGTTGCCCATTGGCGGGTTAAAAGAGAAAATTCTGGCAGCGCACCGGGCGGGGATTTTAACGGTTATTATTCCGGCTAAAAATGAGAAGGACCTGGTTGACGTCCCCAAAAAAGTCCGGCGGGAATTGGAGATTATTTTGGTAGATACCATGCAGCAAGTGCTGGATGCGGCCCTGATTGTAACCAAACAGAAGCGCAAAACCCGGCGCAAATCCGAAAAGTTGTCTACCAAAAATGAATAGCAGCACTACCTTGATTTTGTAACGCAACTGACTCAACTGTAAGAGATGAAGGGTGTCATTGCGAGCCGAAGGCGAAGCAATCCCCACCATTTTGGCACCGAGATTGCTTCGGGCTGCGCCCTCGTAATGACATTTCACTTACTTCTGTGCCACCCCCCCCGTTTTTTGTGGATTGTATCAAATTAAAGCTCTTTGGGTAATTTGCCGGTGGCCGAGAGGAACCAGCGCAGGCATTTGTGCGCAATATCCGGCCGGCAGAACATCATTGGGCAGCCGCCCGGGATCACCGAAATACCCTGCTGGCGGCAAAACTCCACCGCGGCGTCCGAGGCGCTGCCCTGCCCCAAAGATCGGTGCATCCACACCCGAGACACGCCTGCCAGCGCGCAGTCCCGCACCACCTGGTCGGTAGCGGCAGGGTGGGTGGCAATCACCACGCCGTCAACCGGTTCCGGCAACGCTTGCAGATTGGCGTAGCATGTATCGCCCTCAACCGTATCTGCGTTGGGGTTGAGCGGATACACCCGGTACCCATTCTTCCTCAGTTTTTTGTAGATGGCGTTGGCCGCCTCGCCGCTGCTGCGCGAAACCCCGGCCACAGCAATCCGCTCCTGCGCCAGAAAATCATCCACCAATTGTTCAAGTGTTGGCATCATTGCCTCCGGTATTCAATTACAATTTACTTTGTGATAATTGTAACACAACCGGATGATCTGTGCGAAATCAGCGGAGGTATTCGCGGTTGTTAAAAACGTTCTGCCGCATAAATTCATATTTTTCCGGATTGGCCCGGAGCAGCGCGGCCGGGTTGCGGACGTAAGCCCGGTAGCTTTCGGCAAAATCCTCAGATTTATTGGAACGGGCGTAGTCAGATACAAACCCCGTGCCGCCGGACTCAAACAATTTTTGGCTGTCCGTAAAAAGGTTGGTCCACGTTTCGTAAAATTCAGGGTTCTCCTGCCGGATGTTCATGTGAACGTTGTGCCCAATTTCATGCACCAGCGTGTCCAGCAGGTCGTCGGCATTTTGCTGCTGCAGGTTGATGGCGTACACAAAAATAATTCGGTAAACCGGAATGATGTTACCGGCAATGCTGTCGCCGTGAGATTTTGCCAGCGTGTGAACGTATTCAATGCCCCGGCAATTGTTCAGATGCGCTGCCGGCAGTGTTTGCTGCAAATAGCGCGCTACCTCGGCATCGGTGAGTACACCGCTGTCTCCAAAGTTGCGAATCTCGCTGGCGCAATTGGCGCGGGTGGGCGTGGGCGATGGCTGCAC
>RFJF01000504.1 GCA_003695455.1 Chloroflexota bacterium | reverse complement strand
GCCCTGTGCAACGCTGAAAACGCCAACCGGCAAATATTAATTTGATATGACAAAAATACGGCTAGATGTTTTACTCACCCAAAAAGAAATGGTTAACAGCCGAAACAAGGCCCAGGCCTTGATTATGGCCGGCAAGGTTCGGGTAAATGGACAGGTTGTAACCAAAGCCGGTACGCCGGTACCCGCCGATGCCGAAATTACGCTTGAAAGCGAACTGCCGTACGTGAGCCGGGGCGGCGTAAAACTGGCCGCCGCGCTCGATGAGTTTGCCATTGACCCTGCCGGCACGGTGTGCGCCGACGTGGGTGCATCAACCGGCGGCTTTACCGATGTGCTGCTCCAGCGCGGCGCGGCGCGGGTGTACGCCATTGATGTGGGCTACGGCCAGCTTGCCTGGAAACTTCGGCAGGATAAACGTGTGGTGGTCATGGAACGCACCAACGCCCGTCACCTCCAATCGCTGCCCGAGCCGGTGAGCCTGGTTACAATTGATGCCTCATTCATCTCACTCAAGTTGATTTTACCTGCGGTGAGGCAATGGTTGGCTGCACCGGCACTTGTTATTGCGCTGGTCAAACCTCAATTTGAGGCCAGCCGGGGGCAGGTAGGCAAAGGCGGCGTGGTGCGTAGCCGGCACGTACACCGGGAGGTTTTGCACAATGCCGTAGCCTATGCCAAACGTGAAAAATTAAGTATAATGGGAGTAATTCCATCACCCATTACCGGCCCGGCCGGAAATCATGAATTCTTGCTGGCTTTGGGCTGGCAAACCGATATGGCACCGGTTGAGCCGGAGCAGGCCATTGAAGCCTGCCTGTCAAAGCTGGGCTAACCACCGGGCGTCAGTCTGTGCCGATAAAAAACGTCAAAATTACCCGTGTTGGCGGTTTTTAACATCGTCGTCAGGCGCAGTCCGTAGACAAACTGTTAGGGCTGATGTATAATTCACGCATGTGTGTCTTGAATTTCTGTAAATAAAACACCGGGCGAGAACAAAATGTTGAGATACCTAGCCGACCCATCAGAAGAACCGGAACACAACCCCCAACCTGATTCCACACCCGAAGAATCACCGGCTGCCGCCGAGCCGGAGGTTAAACACACCCCGCTATTTATTGACGATGATGAGTATGCCGATGCGTTTGCCCAAGCCACAGAGCCGCAGACTCCGCTGGCCTTTGACGCCATTGCCACCGGCAATCAAGATGACCAGATTGCCGTACTCAAGCAAAAAATTGCCGGGCTTGAATACAGAATTGGCTACCTTGAACGCATTGTGAAAGTCAGCCAAATGCTCAACTCTACATTGAGCCTTGCGCCGTTGCTGCAAATTATTGTGCAATCGGCCACAGAATTGACCGGCACCGATGCCTGTTCAATTATGCTGATAGATAAAAACACCGGCGAACTACGCTTTGCCGAGGCGTCGGGCGGTGGAATCCAGCAATTAAGAAATGTCAGCATTCCGCTGGATAAAAGCATTGGCGGCCACATCATTCGCAAAAACAAACCTATTCTCATCCGCGATGCCAGAAATGACCCCCGCTGGCACGGTGATGTTGATGAATCGGGTGAATTTGAAACCCGGTCTATTTTGGGCGTGCCGCTGCGGGTCCGTGACCAGGTCATCGGCGTGCTTGAGGTCATCAACAAAAATACAGACGAAGGCTTTAATGAGGACGATGTTCAAATTGCCACTACGCTGGGGGCACAAGCGGCCATTGCCATTGAAAATGCCCGCCTGTTAGATGAACTCCAGCAGGCATACCGTGATTTATCCGAGGTGGACCAGCTTAAAAATGATTTTGTGAGTATTGCCTCGCACGAATTGAGAACCCCGCTGGCCGTAATCCTGGGGTATGCCACGTTTCTTAAAGACAACGTTCGGGGACAGCAAGCAGCCGAACAACTGGACATTGTGTTGAACAGCGCCGTAAAATTGCGTTCGTTAATTGACGATATGGTCAACCTGCGCCATATCCAGACCGATGCGCTGCACCTGGACCGTTCTATTTTTTCGCTCAAAAGTTTGATTGCCGGTATTAACAAAGAATTTTCACAAATCATTGCCTCAAAGAAACTTGTTCTGACCACAAAGTTCACGCCTGATGATTCTCCGCTGAATATTGATGCTGACCGGCAAAAAATCTACCTGGTTTTTGCCAACCTGATAAACAATGCCATAAAATTCACCCCCGAAGGGGGACGCATTCACGTTAGTGTGGAATTTAAAGACCACCGGTATTGGAT
>RFJF01000503.1 GCA_003695455.1 Chloroflexota bacterium | reverse complement strand
GATTAAACATTTGGCCGGGGTCACCGGAACTGGTTCCCAAAAATTCATTTTCTACCACCACTGCGTGAGTGGCCGGCACCGTGGCCCCCAACGTATATGCCGATACATTGACCACTCGCGGCGATTCGGTGTACATACCCTGCTCCGGGCGGCGGGGTTCTAACCGGCAGCGCACCCAGTAGCCGTACCGGCCAAATATCTGGTCCGGTTTCAAATTAAGTGGCAGGTACAGGGTGATGCTGCCGTTTTCGTTGTTCAGGCCGCCGGTGGTGTCTTTTTCATCAGGGAAGGTGCTGGGTGTAAGTTCCTGCCAGATATCGTTCCCCATTGCGCATTCCCACACCCACGGCGGGTCATCTCGCTTTACACCCACGGCCTGTACCTGCTGGCACTCAAACTCAATCTGCAAAATATGGCCGTTGATGGGGTGGCTTTCGTCAAAGCCCAGATAGAACGTATCGCCTACTTGTGGCTCTTCACGGTTAAAGGCGTAAAATTCTTCAACGCCCAGCCGCGGCAGGTAGTTTTTGTGAAACTCGTCCTGCCGGCGCAGTTGGGTTAATTTGGGCGGCACAATGGTCAGTTGCCTGTCGGTGGTAAAGGTAACGTCCTCCTCGTCAACGCTCTGCGAAATCACCTGGGTACCTTGTGGCACAATCACCGGGCTGTCATTTTCCGGGCTGATGGGCAAAGATACCGACAGCCAAAAGGTTAAATCGGTGCGGGCGCTGCTGGCCGGTTGAAGCTGCATGCCCAGCAGTTCCATAAATTTGATGTAATTTTTTTCCGGAACTTTGTTGAGCCGGTAGACAATAAGTTCGGTCATCCAGGCAAACAGTTCAATCAGGGTGATGCCCGGGTCACTCAGGTTGTATTCGGTCCACTCCGGACAGTAGTGGATGATGCGCTTGCGGGCTTCATCTACCAGATCTCTTTGAAACCGAAGGTCATCAAGATTAGGAGCAGGTATTGACACAATTTTTCTCCTGTTTAGAAATCTTCCTGACCGGCCAGGAAGAAGGGATAGACAATACTGCGGATATCGTGGCTTTCTTTGATCAGGTATGTAATTTCTACAAATACGGCGCCGTCGGCTTCCTCACTTCCAAACGAAACATCTACATTCTGTACCTCAATGCGCGGCTCCCAGCGATCCAGCGCCTCTTGCACATACTTCTGCATGGTTGTTTGGAGCGCTACATCGCGCGGCTCAAAGAGCAGTTCGCTCACCCGGCAACCAAACTCCGGGCGCATCACCCGTTCGCCGGGCCGGGTTTGCAGGATAATGCCGATGGCTTGCTCAATGTCACGTTCGCCGTTGGCCAGGGCAATGCCCCCTTTTGGGTCTATGCGTAAGGGAAAGGCCAGGCCACGGCCAAGATAGGCTTTGTTATTTGTCTTGTCATTCATAATTTTCACGGAACGTTTACAGTAGTCTGGCCGGCAAAGTTAATTGAAATAACGCCGGCCCAATTGCACATCAACTTGCAGTTATGATTGAGGGCCGGTTTATTACGAATCATTACGGTGGGTGACCCCGGCGTCCACGGTGCGGCAATTGCCGGAATGCATGGCTGCGGGGTGAGCACCCCCAATGCCGCCGAGGTTGCGGCGGCTACCTGCGGGTTAGCCAGTGATGAACACATACCAAAGGGCATAATATTTTTCATGGGTACATTGTCCATAATGGTGGCCGCCGATTTGCCGGTGGCGTTGACCATATTTTCCGGCGTTACGGT
>RFJF01000502.1 GCA_003695455.1 Chloroflexota bacterium | reverse complement strand
GTGCAATTCGATTTTGTCAACTGGATTTCGCTGGCACTGGTTGATGAAGCCCACCGTCGCTGGGCCGCGCAGCCGGTTGGCAGCCTTGCCCAACAGCGGGCAACGGTGCAAACCTACCTGGATTTGGAGTCTGAACGGCAGCAGCTTGAACAGGAAATCACCCGCCTGTATGCCCAAAACAACGCCGCCGCCGCTGCAGAGCCGGAAGCCCGGCAAGCCGATATCCGCCGGCGGCAGGCAGACATCGCCCCGCAGGTAGAAACCATCATTGCCCGCCAAATTGAAACCGTGCTGGCCGAAGAAGGGTTCACGCTGGGCGGGCACGTAATGCCGCCGGTGGCCTTCAGGCTCATCGAACCGCCCACCACGCTTATCATTTCTCCGCGTGATAAAATTGAACGGCAGAATTTTATGGGGCTGGACCCCGGCCTGTCCGTGGCCCGGCGCACGCAAATTGAAGACACACTCCAGCAGCGCGGCGATGTCTCTGCCTACGTAACAGACGTGGGCGGGCTGGGCAGTTACCCCACCATGGTAGCAAATAGCAGTTTTTTGCCGTGGCTCATTGATGCCACCGCCCACGAGTGGACACACAACTACCTGTACACCTTCCCTACGGCCATTGCCTGGGGCTACGGCGACGACCACCACCTGACCACCGTCAATGAAACAACAGCCAGCCTGGTGGGAGAAGAAATCAGCCGCAAGGTGATTACCCGCTTCTACCCAAACTGGGTAGCGTGGCTGCCGCCGCTGAACGCCGAGGGCAAACCCGCGCGAGCTCCGTCGGAGTTTCAACTGGCCATGCGCCAAATTCGGCTGCACGTTGATGCGCTGCTGGCCGACGGCAAAATTGAAGAGGCAGAACGCTACATGGAAGCAGAGCGCGTGAAACTGGTGGCGCAGGGGCACAATCTGCGGCGGCTGAATCAGGCGTACTTTGCCTTTCACGGTTCGTATGCACTCAGTCCGTCATCACCGGACCCTACCGGCGCGCAGCTCCGGCAGTTGCGAGAGGCAAGCGGCACGCTGCGCACGTTTTTGAATCGGGTGGGGTGGCTGAACAGTGAGGCCGACTACCTGAACTGGTTGGCCGAGGAGAACATCAGCGCCCAATGAACAGCTTTTCTTTCAGGCCCAGACACGGGCATCGCATTTTGATTTGCACCCGGGGCAATTGCGCCGAGCCATCGGCCGGGCAGCAGCTGGAGGAGGCGTGCCGGCGCCTGATTGCCCGCCACGGGCTGGACAACCCCGATCACCCGCAGCACACCACCTGCACCCTGACCAACTGTTTGGCCGTGTGCCAAAACGGGCCGGTGATGATTGTTCATCCGGCGGGGGTAAAATATCAGCGGGTGGATGACGCCGCGCTGGAGCGCATTTTCACCGAACATATTTTGGGCGGGCAGCCGGTGGAAGCACTGCGGGCCACGGCAATCGGCCCAAAAAAATTTTAAGTGAGATTCCCGTTCACGATGTCAGCAGCGGCAGTTTGCGGGGCGTGGCCGTGGGGGTTGGTGTTGGGC
>RFJF01000501.1 GCA_003695455.1 Chloroflexota bacterium | reverse complement strand
CCACCGATGCCGCGCCACTGCTCCAACTGGGGCAAATCTACCTGTGGCAAAACCGCATCCCGGCGGCAGAGGATGCGTTCAACCGGGCGTTGGCCCGCAATCCATCCAGTGCAGCAGCCAACGCCGGGTTGGCAGAGGTCCGGCTCCGGCAGGGCGATTGGCCGGCTGCGCTGAACCTGTGGCACTCTGCTGCCGGCAATAACCCCAACCTGCCCGGCGTATTCACTGCAATTGGGCAGATTCACCTGTCTCGACTGGAGTTTGACGCGGCGCAAGCAGCGTTTGAACAGCAGCAGGAACACGCACCGGACCCCGCCGCCAACTGGTATCTGGCTGCGCTTAGCGCCCCGCGTGATGTGGCGGCGGCCAACGCCCGCCTGCTTGCCATTCCCCCGGATGCCCCCGCCGACGTGCTTGCCCGGCGCGACTATTTGCTGGCTGCACTGGTTCCCTTCACTGCAGAGTCGCCGCCCGCCGAAACTGCGCAGGCCGCCGGCATCGCCCTGGCCCAAATTGACCAATGGCCGCTGGCTATTCACGCCCTGCAAATTGCCCGCGATGCCGGCCAAACGTATCCGCCCCCATTTCAGGCCAAAACGCTGGCCTTTTTGGGGCATGCGCTGGCGCAAAATGGAAATCCAGCGCTGGATTTATTTGAACAGGCGCGCCGCCTCAATTCAACATCAGCGTTACCGGCCTATTTTTACGGCATCTATTTACGTGAGCAGGGTGCGCTGAACGCAGCCGAGAACGAGTTTCAGCAGGCACTGGAACTGGACCCGGACAACGCCGCTGTTTACGCTGAACTGGCCCAAACCAACATTGAGCAGGGAAACCTGGCAGCAGCAGAAGAGATGTTTGCGGCGGCGGTTGCCGCCGCACCGGGCAACCCGGCGATGAAATTGTTGCAGGTAAAATTTTACGCCACGCGGGGGTATCGCGTGGCAGAAGCGGGGATTCCGGCAGCAGAAGCGCTGGTTAAAGCTGATGAAACCAATGCCGAGGCCCACGACTGGCTGGGCTGGATGTATCTACTTGGCGGCCAACCGGAAAAAGCAGAGGCTTCACTGCGCCGGGCGGTTGAACTGGAGCCCAATCTGGTGAGCGCCCGCTACCACCTGGCCCGGTTACTGCGGCTCAGCGGCCGCCCGGCAGAAGCCGCCGCCGAGTACCGCCGCGTGATAGATTGGGACACCACCAACATCTACCGCGAACGCGCAATCAATGAACAACAATAAACTGCGGTAAATTCCAGGAAAAACGGAACGTGTGATTCTGGTTTTTCTATACGCCGCCAGGCCAGAGGAGACCTTTATGGAAATTGTTCGCTCTTTAATTTTGTTCGCTGTAGCCGGGCTGGCTGAAATTGGCGGCGGTTGGTTGGTATGGCAGTGGCTAAGAAGCAGCTGGGGATTTTGGGCTGGAATAACCGGTGGGGTGGTGCTGTTTTTTTATGGTGTTATCCCCACGCTGCAGCAGGAACCGGCTTTTGGCCGGGTATATGCCGCTTACGGCGGAATATTTATTGTGCTTTCAATCGGATGGGCCTGGCTGGTAGACGGCTGGATTCCGGACCGGTATGATTTAACAGGCGGCGCAATTGCCCTGGCAGGTGTATTTGTAATTATGTGGGGACGAGACTGGTTTTAGCCAATCAGCCTACTGCTCCCCGTTTGCGGTTTTAGCCAGCAGCGCGTTGAGCGCCGCCTCCATTTTGTCCAGTTCTGCACCGTAGGTGGCCCAGTCATTTTGCTGAAGCGCACGCTGTGCTGCCTCGTAGTGATCAGAGGCGTTTTGGGCCAGTTCGGCCACGCTCAAGTCTGACAGTTCCGCCGGCGGCGCTGCAGGCGTGGCGCGCGGTTCGGGCTGGTTATCTGCGGGTGACGGGGCCGGGCCGGTATCACGTTGCCCCGGAGTTGATGGCGTAGCGCCGCCCTCCAATCCATCAAACAGTGCCGCCAATGCCTCGCCCAGCGTTTCACGCATTACAATCGTATCGCCGGAGGCCAGAATCACCCGTTTCAATTCGGGAATCTGGCCGTTTTCGGCGCGCAGGTAAAGCGGCTCCACATACAACAGCGAGTTGGCAATAGGCAGTACCAGCAAATTCCCCCGAATCACCTCCGAACCACCCTGGTCCCACAAGGTAATCTGCGCCGAAATTTCCGGATTCTGGTCAATCCGGCCCTCAATTTGCAACGGGCCAAAAATCAACTCCTGCTTGGGAAAGCGGTAAATAACCAGCTCGCCGTAATGTTCGCCGTCGGAGCGCGCCGCCATCCACGAAATGAGGTTGTCTTTGTTATTGGGCGTAAACGGCTGAATCAGTACAAATTCGCTCTTTTCTTCATCCGGCAGTTTCAGCACCACATAGTACGGTTCAACCGGCTGGGTGTTGCCGGAAAATGTTTCATTGGGAATTTGCCACAGGTCTTCTTTATTGTAAAACACGTTCACATCGCGCATGTGGTAGGTGCGGTACAACTCTGCCTGCACGCGGAACAAATCTTCGGGGTAGCGAATCTGGTTGCGCGCCCAACCGGGCATTGCATCCAGCGGCTTGAACAGCGCCGGGAAGATAGCGGCGTAACTTTTAACCAACGGGTCTGAATCATCGGCCACGTAAAATGACACATCGCCATTGTAGGCGTCTATCAATATTTTCACTGAATTGCGAATGTAATTGATGCCGCCAATCGGCTCCGAGTACGGGAAACGGTCTGAGACGGTGTAGGCGTCTTGCATCCAGAACAGTTCGCCGTTTTCCTGGTTGACAATCAGGTACGGGTCGTGGTCGTACTGCAAAAAGGGCGCAATAGTCCGCACCCTTTCGCCAATGTTGCGCCGGAACATAACCTGGCTGTCGGCTGTAAATTCCTGACTCAGCAGCATATTCAAATCCGCCAGCCGCACGGCAAAGGCCAGGCGCTTGAACAGGCTGTCCATTACTACGCCGCCGTTGCCTTCGTAATTGGTAAACACGTTTTGCTGGCCGCTGGGGTAATCAAATTCACGCTCGGTAGTGTTGACAAACACATAAT
>RFJF01000500.1 GCA_003695455.1 Chloroflexota bacterium | reverse complement strand
GTTGTTGGGCGAGTTTTGAAGTTGCATCACGGCCCAGCCATGTTATACTGACCGGGTAATTTTTTCTTGCCGGCGCTCAGAAACCATGTCTTATTTTAGCGAACCCACCGATGATTTAATTGATGAGCAGGATGACAAGCGGCTGGGGTTGGGTACAGCCCTGCTGCTGTTACTGCTGATTGCGGCCTTGCTGACCACACTGGTTTGGCCGATGTTGTGGTACTCGCCGGCGCAGCACAGCGTGCCGCCCACCGCCACGCCCTGGTTTTTGCAAGAAGCCTGACCCGAACACATCGAAACAGGTACTTTTCAGTCAAAAGCTTGTTTTTTGGGCAAGAAAATTTTAACCACAGATTTCACAGATGACACAGATTTTTAATTTTTTTAATCTGAGAAATCCGTGTAATCTGTGGTTCATTCCTTTTTAGTTCCGGCTTGTCCGGGTTGGGGATTTAGAAGTAATGGCCTAATCCTTAATCCGCAATCCATTTCCTGTTTGGTTCCGGCTTGGCCGGGTTGGGAATTCAAAAAGAGGAGCAAACCATGTCCCATCTGCAAACATACCTTGATTTTGCCCGCGAAACCGCCTGGCAGGCCGGGCAACTCACGCTGGGATATTTTCAAACCGGCCTGCGGCCCGATTTCAAGGCCGATGAATCGCCGGTGACGGTTGCCGACCGCGAAGCGGAACGCCTTATCCGGCGGCGCATTGAGCAAACGTTCCCCGGTCACGCCATTGTGGGCGAAGAGTTTGGCGCGTCCGCCGATTCGGACGAAAGCAGCCACCGCTGGATTATTGACCCCATTGATGGAACGCGCTCGTTTGTGCGGGGCGTGCCACTGTACGGCGTGCTGATTGGGCTTGAAATTGAGGGCGTGTGCCGGGTGGGCGTGGCCCACTTTCCGGCGCTGGGCGAAATGGTGTCGGCGGCGTCCGGCCTGGGCTGCTGGTGGAATGGGCGGCGGGCGCGTGTATCAAATGTGGCGCGGCTTGAAGATGCGCTGGTGGCCCACTACGATGCCGCCGCGTTTGCCAAACACGGCAAACAGGCGGCCTGGGAACAGTTTCAGCGCACCGCCAACTACCGGGCCGGTTGGTGCGATGCCTACGGCTACCTGCTGGTAGCTACCGGACGAGCCGATGTGATGCTGGACCCGGTCATGAATCCGTGGGATTGCGCGCCGTTTCCGCCCATTTTGCAGGAAGCCGGCGGCTATTTTGGCGACTGGCAGGGCAACGTTACCATTTACGGCGGCGAAGCCATGGCAACCAGTTTGGCGTTGCTGCCGCAGGTTCTTAATATCACCCAAACAACGGAGTAGTGGGATTTGTGGGACGCAAAAAACAGGAGTCCCCACCCCCATTCATTGATTTTACAGAAAGAAAACTATGTCACCACAATTCAGAACTTACGGAATTTTAGCGATTATTCTGGTTTTTGCCGCCTACTACGTTATCATTGGGCTAACCGGCTTTGGCCGCTACTTTACCGGCAATCTGGCGTTGAGCGCGGCCCTGTTTGTGCTGTACGGGCTGGACAAGCTGGAAGCCAAACGCCGCGGCCGCGAGGCCCGGAATCGGGTGCCGGAAAATTTACTGCACCTGCTGGCCCTGCTGGGCGGGTATTTGGGCGGCTGGGCAGGCATGTTCATTTTCTGGCACAAAATCAGAAAACCGCTGTTCCCCATTGTGCTGACACTCAGCACCGTGCTGCACATCGGCCTGATGCTGGCGCTGGCGTAGCGCAAAGCTGCGCCCCGTGTCATTGGTTGCTTTTGCCCCGGTAGTCGGCTAGAATTGAATACAGGCAGCGTTGACCTTTAAATCATCCGGGGGGGAAACCATGCAGGATTTAATTGGCAAAAATGTAGGGCAATTCCAGATTATCGAGCAGATTGGCAAAGGCGGCATGGCAACCATTTTCAAAGCCTACCAGCCGTCCATTGACCGCTACGTAGCCATAAAAATTCTGCCTCGTGAATTTGCCGACGACCCCAATTTTCTCAAACGCTTCACCCAAGAGGCCAAAGCCATTGCCG
>RFJF01000499.1 GCA_003695455.1 Chloroflexota bacterium | reverse complement strand
TCCGTTCCGCGTCTGAAAAAAAACTTTTTTGCAAGTGAATGGTAGTTTGCCACGACATTGGCGTAATCTCCTGTTAAAATTCGGGGGCGCTGCGGCCCGTACCGGCAAATATGGATTACCCGCGCAGGGTTTCGGCGGTATCGGCCAGCCGGCGGAACAGCACCGGAGTTAAGTCAAGATGAAACACGCGGGCGATGACCTGTGTCCAGCCGTGCAAAAAGTAAACCCAACCGTCCTCCACAATCAGGCCTTGTGTGACTGCCTGCCGCTGCGCCTGGGCCAAAAACGTCAGCTCACCGCGATAGTTCAATTCCCAGACCAGCCCGTTTTCCGGGAAGACGGCAGCATCCGTCAGCGGCGAGCCGGGCCGGTCCTTGCCCATACCGGTGGCGTTGATGACCATTGAACCGACCGGGAGTTGGGCCAGCCGCCGGTCATTTTCCAGCGGGTCGGCGCTGAGGGCGTACTCAAAGTTGATGTCTGTTTCAAGTTTGCGGTGCAACGCACGGGCGTGTTCCAGCCGGGCCGGGTCGCGTTCAACCAGAATGAAGGTCTGCGGCCGGTCATCCATGCCGGCCACCGCCACGCTGATAGCCGCCGCCGCGCCGCCCGCGCCCAGGCAGAGCACGTGCCCGCCGGAATGCGCCCAGTGGCCTTCCGGTACAAAATTCTGCCACGCCAGCCGGGATGATATTGGGTCTACCGCAATCCCCAGCAATTGGCCGGCCTGTTTTG
Source organism: Chloroflexota bacterium (assembly GCA_003695455.1). GTDB lineage: Bacteria > Chloroflexota > Anaerolineae > 4572-78 > J111 > J095. The sequence goes on along the minus strand of RFJF01000499.1, from coordinate 4,803 downwards.
AAATGCAGGAAACTTCGCCGGTGAGAACGGCGTTGGGGTCCAGTTGGTCAAACAAATCCCGGCAGGCGGCCAATAAATCAATTTTGTGGGTTGTCACCAGCGCGCCCCGCGCCAGCGGGTCGGTTTTTATGTGCTGCACAATCGCCCGATACGTATCGGCGGGTGCGCCGGGTGGGGCGTCAAACCCCACCAGTTCCGCCGATACATCCAGCAGTTCCGCCCAGCGGGGAAACAGCGTCATAATGGATGATTTGCCGGTACTCACACCAATGAAATACATGGTGGGTACGCGGCAGGGCGCAATGTTTGGAGTTGTTGTCATGAGACCTCGGCCAGAGAATCGTAGATGGGGACAAGCGCATGATACATTGCTTCAAAAATCGGGACAAATTTTTGGTACTGCGCTTGCGCCGCCGGGTTTGGGTTGACCGTTTGCACAACGGGATTCATTGATTCGCTCATGGAGAAATCGGGGTACAGCCCCACGCCAATGCCGCCCGCCAGCGCCGCGCCCATCGAGGTGGCTTCTTCCAGAATTGCCAGCCGCTGCACTGGCATTTCGTAAATATCGGCCATCAGTTGATTCCAGAACAGGCCGCGCGCGCCGCCGCCGATGACGCGCATGGCGTCAATCTGCGCGCCCTGCCGGGTGAAGGCATCCAGAATAACCCGCAAATTCATGGTCACGCCCTCGAGCACGGCGCGAATCATATCGGCGCGGGTGTGGCGGATGGTCAGCCCCACAAAACTGCCACGGGCGCGGGTGTTCCAGCGCGGGCTGCGTTCGCCCATCAGATAGGGCAGAAAAATGAGACCGTTGGCGCCCGGCACAGATTTTTGGGCGGCCAGATTCATCAATTCGTACGGGCTGAGTTCCAGTCCGGCGGCAGCGCTCGCTTCGGGCAGGGCCAGTTGGTCGCGGGCCCACTGGTAGCTGGCGCCGGCGGCCTGCATGGTGCCGGTGGGCATGAACATGCCCGGCACCAGATGGGCAAACGTGAATGTGCGCTGGTGGGGATCGAAAATGGGTTGCGGGGTTGCCAGCGCAATCCACGAGGAGGAGCCGACGTAATTGTAGGCCGAACCCTGAGCCACCACACCCGCACCCGCAGCGGCGCACGCGCCATCGCCACCGCCGATGACGACCGGCGTGCCGGCGGGCAGGCCAACCTCGCCGGCCACGGCGGGTAGCAGTTCGCCCACCACGGCGGTAGAGGGGTGAATATCGGGTAGTTGGGCCGGGTTGAGTTCTGCCGCTTCCACAATGCGGGCAGACCAATCGCCGCTCTGCAAATCGTACAGATTCATGCCGGAGGCGTCGGACGGGTCGGTAACGAAGTTGCCGGTGAGCCGGGCCACCATAGCGTCTTTGGCGTGCACAAATTTGTGGGCGGCGGCGTAAATATCGGGCTGGTTGTCTTTGAGCCACAAAATTTTGTTGAGCGAATAGGAGGCGCTGAGGCGGTGGCCGGTAATGCGGTAGACCTCTTCCGGAGGCACGCGCTCGGCCATCCACTGCTCCTGCGCCACCGCGCGCTGGTCGGCCCAAATGATGGCGCTGCGCAGAGGCCGGGCCTGCGCATCCAGCGGCACACAGCCCATCATTTGCCCGCTAAAGGTGATGCAGGCCACGGCGGCGGGGGCAATTTTGGTTTGGGCCAGCAGTTGCCGGGTAGAATCGCAGACAGCCTGCCACCAGTCTTCGGGGTTTTGCTCGGCCCAGCCGGTGTGGGCAAACTCGGTGCCGTAGCCGTGAAAGGCGCTGCCCACCAGATGACCCTCGGCGTTGTAGAGGGTGGCTTTGTTGCCGGTGGTACCCAGATCGTGGGCCAGCACGTACTGTTTTTGTGACATCGTTGTCTCCTCTCAAAGCAGGATTCAGGAGTCGGGAGCCGGGAGCCAGGATTTAGGAAAAACGCCAATTGTTACTCCCGATGCTTTACCTGCTGCACCAAAATTTTCATTGCTGGTGTTGCCCGGCCAGAAAGTTAAATGTTTTGCTGAATTTAGCCTTTGACCGCACCCACCAGCAAGCCTTTGGCAATGTAACGTTCCAAAAAAATGGCCATGATGATGACCGGGCCAATCATAATCAACGTCAGGACTGACATGTACCACCACTGCGGCCCGCGGGTTGCATTTTGCGCTACAATGAGCAGGGGCATGGTTTGAGAGTGCGCCCTAGAGAGGAACAGGGCCAGCAGGTATTCATTCCAGGCAAAAACCAGCACAAACAAAAAGGTAGCCACCAACCCCGGCACTGACAACGGCAGCACAATTGACCAAAAAATGCGGTAGCGCGATGCGCCGTCAATAGCCGCGCACTCTTCCAGTTCAATGGGGATATTCTGAAAATAGTCGCGCAGCAACCAGATGACGATGGGCAAATTTACAGCCACATACGTGATGACCAGCGCGGTGCGGGTATCAAGCAGGCTGAGTTGCTGGAAAATGATAAATATGGGAATCACGACAGCGACCGGCGGCAGCATCCGTTGCGAGATGAGCCAGAAAGAAATATCGTTGTTGCCCAATGCCCGTTTAAAACGGCGGCCAATGGTTTGCCACAGCAGAAAAAATATCACCAGCCCGGCAATTACAGCCACAGGCCAGGGCACCCCCAAATTGAAAGCCACAATCATGAGCGCAATGCAGCCCAAAAAGGTAACAATTACCCCAATGCGGGGCCGGTACTGAAACCGAACCAGCGCATAGGCTGCCGAACCGCCCATCACCAAAGCAATAACCGAACTGACTACCCCCACAACCACCGTGTTAAAAAACGGGCGCAGGGTATCGTTGCCCAAATCAACCAAAATATATTTCCAGGCGTGCAATGAGGGTTGGAAATCTACAAACGGAATGTAATACGGGCCGTCGTTAACATCAATGGGTAGTTTGAATGATGTAATTACCAGCCAATACAGAGGAAAGAGCACAACAACAGACCAGAACCCCAAAATCAGGTACGAAATGACCATCATACCGGGTGATGGTTTAAACGGTGAGGGGCTGTTAAAAAGATTTTTCATATCAGATACCCTCCGCAAATCGGCGCCGGATCAGGTGGACATAAGCCAGCGCAAAGATAGTGACCAGGATGAGTAGTAAGTAGGCAACGGCGGCCGAACCTCCCAAATCTAATGAACGCCAGGCAAGAAATGAGTGCAGGGTCAGAGACTCGGTGGCAATGCCGGGGCCGCCTCTGGTTAAAATATGTGGTAAATCGATAATCTTGAAAGCCTCAATAAAACGGATGAGGACTACTGTTGTACTGACCGGTAAAATCTGCGGAAAGGTGATGTGCCAGAAAATTTGCCAGCGACTGGCGCCATCCACCAGCGCCGCCTCGATGGGCTCCAGCGCTTGTCCTTCAAGCGCAGCCAGCAGCACAATAAACATAAAAGGCGTCCATTGCCAGGTGTCACTGATAATTACCGCAATTCGCGCCCCCCAGGCGGTATCAACCCATGAAAAATCACCCAAACCTACGGCAAACCAGATGGGGTTAAACGGCCCTTTCCCGGTATCCGTGAGCATGCGGAACATATACCCCACACCCACCGGCGTAATCATCATGGGTAGCAAAAAGATAATCCTGAAAAAGCGGCGGCCCGGCAAGTTCTGGGTGGTTAATAATGCCAAAATCAATCCCAGGCTATATTGAAACGCAATCCCTACAAAAACAAAGACCAGGGTGTTGACCATGGTGCCGGGCAAGCCTTCAACATTGAGCGTGCGTACCAATATCCAGACAATCACAGTAAAAATCAGTGCCGTCAGTGTGCGCCAAAACAACCCCATTTTGGTAAAGAAAGGCCCCCGGCTGTAGCGCCACAAGCCAAAAAGTGCCAGCACCACAAAAGCGCCCAATATTAACCAGCCAATCCATGAAATATCGGCCATTTTTCCAATAAAGTGGCGCTGCTCACTACCAAATAATAGCTTTTTGTAGTTGGCAAAACCTACATAATTTATGTCAAAGCCGCCTTTTACAAACTTTAACCGTGAAAGTGATAAATATAATGAAATCACCAGCGGAAATATTGACAGCAGCAAAACAACCAAAATGGCGGGCATTACAAATACACTGCTGGAAGCTTGCTCCATCCAACCGCCCAGTCTTGACACTCTGCTTGACGGACCTTGAGAGTCTTTGTACCCCGACAGTTGGGCAACCGGATCCGGGGTATTTCCATCCACATTCATCTGCCTTTGGCCTCCACAAATTTTCAAGCGATGCTTTACCTTGATGGGTGGAATAACCAAACATCACTTCAATTCAAAACAAGTAAAACAACCCGGCCCAACCGGAGCTGGGCCGGGTCTTTGGCAAAGAATTACAGGTTAACTATTGTGCGCCAATCGAAGCGCGATATGCTGCAAGCTGGTCTTCACGGCCAAGTTCGTCAGTGATTTCTTCCCACTGATCGTAGATTTGTTGCGCAGCTTCATCCAGGGTCAACTCACCGGCCAGGAATTGGCTCAGGGTCAGGTCAAGCACCACACCCTGGTAGCGCTGGTTTTGCGGAACGCGCAGGTCCAGCACCATATTGGGGCTGTTGAGGCTATCCTCAATGGCGCCCAGGTAAACGGTCGCCGCTTCCGGGCTCATACCGGCTTCTACCCATGCCTGGCGGTTGAGGAACTGCGAAGTGCGGTAGGGGTTAAAGCCGGTCTTGCCAATGGTGACGTCAACATTGGAATTTTCCGGTCGACTCATGTAGGAGAAGAAATCGTACACGGCATTTTTCTTCTGGTCGTCGGCGGCAGCGTTGATGGCGCCGGACCAGCCGCCAAATG
>RFJF01000498.1 GCA_003695455.1 Chloroflexota bacterium | reverse complement strand
TGGAGTATGGAGTATGGAGTATGGAAAACCTTACTTCCTACTCCTTACTCCATACTCCTTATGGCCGGTTACACACAATTTTCTTGTACAAATTACAAACTTTTGACTGAAAAGTGCCTGATTAATTCAGCCTGCTATCTTCGCTGGGTAACCCGGAAAGCCACTAAATCTACCCCCACTTTTTTGCGGATGTATTCCATATCCAGCGCTTCCGTAGCCACGGAATCACCCAAAAGTTCGCGGGTGCGCGTATCAATGTAAATTTCGCTTTCGGTGCGGCCCCTAATTGCCAGTTTGCTTAATTTGCTGGATAGATTGACCGCCGGGCCAACCATTGTGGCTTCCGGCCCAACTGTACCGGTCTTTACTTTGCCGGTACTAATGCCGATGCCCATACCGGTTTTGGCAAATTCCGGGCTTTCACGCTTCCATTCCTCGCGTAAAATTTTGTACGCCTCGCGCATTTTCAGGGTAGCCATCAACGCGCCGCTGACGGCTTTGGCTTTGTTTTCTTCGGTGCGGCCCGGTACGTTGCCAAATACTCCCATCACGCTGTCGCCCAAACTTTTGTCCATAGCGCCGCCGGCCTGCACAATGATGGTTGACATCCGCAGCAGGTATTCATCCAGGTAGGCCACCATCAACTCCGGGCCAATGGCGTTGGTCAGGTAGGTAGAGCCGTGAATATCACCCATCACCACGGTTACTTCATTTTGATGGGTCAACTCGGCAATGTAGCCGGGGTCGTAGTAGCGGTTCAAATCCACGCGGCGGCCAATCTGCCGGTCACGCAGCAGGCGCAGGCCAGATGTTTCTGCCAGCGAGTGGGCAATCGAGGGATAGCGCTGCACCACGGCCACAAAATCCTCGCGGCTAATGGCCAGCAGGCGGGTAGCCCGCGTGGCACGGATGGTGGCTGTGCGCGGAATAGCACGCAGCAGGGCAATTTCACCAAAAAAATCGCCGGGGCCAAGCCGGTTGATGACGCCGCTGGGCTGGCCGCCCATATCCGGGGCCAGCACCTCAACCTCGCCGGCTTCGATAACGTAAAATGTTTCGCCCATTTCTCCCATGTGAAAAATAATCTGGCCGGGCCGGTACTCCTCAACCTTGATGCGCTGGGCCAGCACAATACTCTGCTCCAGCGTCATTTTGCTGAGAATGGGGATGTTTTCCAGTACGCGCACCACGCCGGTAGACATGGCTTTGTCCAGCAGCGAAAGCTGCGTTTTGGCTTCGGAATAATCCGGCTTGAGTTGCAGCGCCGTGCGGAACGATTGGCGCGCGCCTTCGTAATCTCGCAGAATTTTTTGGGCGGTGCCCAGGTTGTAAAAATGGTGGGCGTTGGCCGGTTCAAGCTGGGTGGTGGCCCTGAAGACGGTCAGCGCCTCTACAAATTTGCCCTGATCGTGATAGGTAATGCCCAACTGGTTGTAGGCATCCACAAAATCAGACCGGAGATTGATGGCCTCTTCCAGGTTTTCAATGGCGCGTTCGTACTGCTCTACCTTGCGGTACAGCGAGCCGATTTCGTAGTAGACTTCTGCGTTGCCCGGAGATTGTTCGCTGGCCATTTGCAGGTAGCTGAGCGCCTCGGGGTAGCGGCCTAACTGGTGGCTGGCCAGCCCGGCGCTGAACAGCAGCGCAAAATGCTGGTTCATGGGCAGTGTGCGTTCCAGCCGTTGCAGGGCGGCGGCTAACTCTTCGCCGGAGTTGACCAAACACTGGGCGGCCAGCCAAATCCGGGCGTAATCGTTTGAGTTGCCCAGTATTTTTGAAAAGAGCGCCGGTTTGTTTTGAGTAATTCCGTACAGCAGTACCAGCGTGCCCTGCCATTGCCGCCGGGCTTCGCTGGTTTGCACCTGTGGCTCAATATCCACATCCTGGTCGCGCTGTGCCAGCGCGGCAAAAAATTCCTGGTATGTGTGGTGGGCAAACTCAACCAGCGATTTTTGGTTGGCGGCGCGCAGCAACCCGCTGTCCAGAATTTCAGCGTGGATGTCCTCTGTTGTCAGGCCATCAACCTCGGTCTTTTGGTTGGAGGTGGCCGACTGAAGATAGCGGGTTAGCTCTTGTTGGATGATTTCAAACCACTGTTCTTTGGGAAACGTCCACGCTTCACGGGTTTGCATAGCCAATCCCAGCGCCGCCAGCGAATTTTTTCGCAATGCCAGTGGCGCCTGCGCCCGAACCGGCCCCAACACTTTTTGCCATTCGCTGTCGGTGCGCTGCAGCAGATTGTCGGTGAAAACCTCAAACAGCACGCCCCTGTTTTTTGGCAATTCTTCGTCGCTGCGGCGCGCAATTTGGGTCAGCATAAACAGCGCCAGCGGGGTTTGGGCCAGGTCTTCCAACTGCGGGTCGTTGTAAATTTCGCGGGCAACGTTGCGCCCCTGTTCGGCGTGCAGGTAGTTGACCAGAAAAGTTTCAATGTCTTCGCCGGAGAGCCGTTGCAGCACGGCGGTGCGGAAGCCGGCCAGCGGCGAATAATCTTGCGTGCGGCAGGTCAGCACATAGCGGTGCGCGGGATACTGGCGAATAAACTGGTTTAAAATAGAACGACTTTGCTCCTGCCGGGGCATTTCGTTGAGGCCGTCCATCAAAAACAACAGCGTCGGAACGGGCGTGTTATCGAGGCCGGCGCCGTTGAGCAACTGCACAACATCATTGATAGACTCAAATGTGGGAATTTTGTAACTCTGAAAGATGTCCAGCACAATCGCCTCAATGGATTTATCCGGCAAAACAGCGCTGAGTTTGATGAAGACCGGCAGCACCACCGAATTCTTTTCTGCCGAGAGGGCGTGGATGCCGGCCTTTGCGGCATCAAGCATCATCCGGCGCAACACGGTGGTTTTGCCGGCCCCGGCTTCGCCCAAAATTACGGCGCGCCGGTCATTGTCAATCAGTTGGCGCACATCAACGGGTTTATCGCGGAACAGGTTTGAGCCTTCAATGGCAAACCGCCGCAACGGCGAGACATTTTCCTGTTCAATGGTTTGGCGGGTTTCCAGCCGTTGCCGGCCGATTTCGGTCAGAATATCCAGAATATTGGGGGCTTTGTGGTTGAGCAGACTCAGTGAGCGCTCGGTGAGTTTGAGCAGTTTGGTGGGCCGGGTGGTGCGCACAGTGGCTGTGCGCGGAATTTTTTTGATGAGTGAAATCTCGCCAAAAAAATCGCCCTTGCCCAGCCGGGTAATGACCAAATCATTGCCCAGCGCGTCTGGCATGAGAACTTCAACCTCGCCGCTGACAATTATGTAGGCTGTACGCTCGGTTTCTCCGCGTTCAACAACAATCTGTTCGGCGGGAAAAGCGGTGGCTGTGGGAAACAGCGGGGCAATTTGCCTGAGTTCCTGGTAGTTGAGTGTGTGGCGGGGCGGCAGCGGCGATACAGTTTCATCGGCGCGAATGGCTTTGAGCGGCAGGTACAACTCTTTCCAGATACGGTAATCCGGGTCCTCGACGATGCGGTGCAGATAGCGTTCGATTGGTGGCATGGCGCTCAATAAGCGGCTTGGTGTGGTCTTGTTGGGGTGCTGAGCCTCCGGTTCTGCCGGCGCATACGACTCAAATTTGAAGGAATGTCCCTTCCAACTCCAAAAGTCGGGGGCGTTGCGGGCAAGTTGGGTTACAAAGGATGAGGCACCCCAAATGACCACCGGCTGGCTGATGCTGGTGAGCCGGTCTTTGAGAAAATTGAGCAGTTTGACAAAATTGTCGCGCTGTTTACGGTCAAATTTTTCAATGCCATACACAAAAATAGCCATTGATTTGTATTTGCCCGTCAATTCCAGATTTTTGAAACGAGGGTGGTCAGTTAGTTCTGTCAGGCTGCGTACCAGGTTTGGTTCTTTGCTGCTGACCTCGTAACTGAACAGGTAGATGTTTTCAGCCTCCAGCCGCTGCCGGAAATAATCAAATAACCGGGTCCGCAAATCCAGATCGTCGCATTCGGCAACTGCCAGCCCGCCCAAATTTCCCATGCGCAGCATGGTCAGCAGGGTTCTGATTTCATCCGGGAAGCGCGAAGTAAACTCATCAGTTTGGGGAAAAATCATAGTGTGTGACAACTTTCAGAATAGTTGCTGAACTAAATTTTATGTCAGGCTGCAAAAATTATAACATCCCCCAATTATGGTGTCAACGAAAACCTTAAATTCATAATTTCACTATTGACAAGCGGTAAAGTCTGTGCTAACATCTGCTCTTGGATTATGTGAGCCGTTAGCTCAGTTGGTAGAGCAATTGCCTTTTAAGCAATGGGTCCTGGGTTCGAGTCCCAGACGGCTCACTTTTTTTGTAGTAACGTAAGACGATCACAGGCAAGGTTAGACATCAATGGCAATGTATTCCCGATGCGAGATTTTGTTTCCTCACTCGCGGGTGAGCGGGTTGAAGAAGCTCAAAGGCGATCAGTGGAAAGAGCTGACAGAGTATGTGGCAACACTGCCGGAAACGCATGAAGATGCGCTGGCTTTTTCACATATGATGATTAAGCTGTGCGATTGTTTGAATTGCGATTTGGGCAGCTACAAGGCAGCACTGGGGTGTGCTGCCTGCTCTCAGCGAACAATCAACGCCCTGCGCGACACAGACCAGCAGTTGATCCGGCGCTTCAACAAATCCCGAAAAGAAGTAGCCGGCTATCTTGGCAACGCTGACGCCACCCAGGAAAAGAAAGCCGCCTGAATTTCAGGCGGCGGGTTGCTCTGACACATTTTGGGGCAGCAAACTAAAAAAACCAGTCTTTAATTTTAGCAAATTTCTGATTTGTGGAACCCGGCTGCACATGCCGGGTTTTTTGTATTTCAGGCGGGCAGGCGGATTGGATTTTACCTGCCGGCTGACCAGTCCCGGGCGGTTTTCAGCATGGCGTCAAGGCTGGCGGCGGGCGTGTCGGGGGAAACCCCGCCGCCCACAGAGAGAATGAATCCCCCGCCGGGTGCGGCGGCATCCAGACAGGCGCGCGCGTGCCGGGCCACCACCTCGGGCGGCTGGCGAACGGCCACGTCCAGCGGCGCCACGTTGCCCATCAACGCCACCCGATGCCCCATTTCGGCTTTCACGGCCGCAATATCAACCTTGTGGGTAAAATTGAACACGTCAAAATTTGCCTCGGTGAAGGCCCCGTACAGATGCTGGCAGGGGGTATCGTTGTGATAAATCCGCACCAGCCCCTCAAATTCGTTGAATATGCGCTGCAAATGCGGGGCAATAAATTCGTTGTAGTGCGCCAGCGACACCATACCCACAATGTCATCCAGCAACATAATGCCTTCCGGCTGGCGCAGCGTTTCAAGCTGGGCGTGCAGCCAGCGAATAATGGAGGTGGTCAGGGTATCGAGAATTTTGTTCACGCTGGCGGGGTCCGTCACCAACCCCATCATCAAATCGGTGATGCCCACCACCCACCCGGCGGTGACCATTGGCCCGCGCGCAGCCACCATTTTGATGCCCAACCCTTCGGCTTGCAGGCGTTCTTCGGCGTGGCGGTACAGCCGCAGAACCAGCGGCATCAACCCATCCTCATGGGGGTCAGCCGCCCGCACCGATGCCCACGCCTTTAAATCGGTCATCACCGGCTCAATGGACGGAGGGCGGTCATGGTGAAACATGACCCGCGCCCCAAACGCCGACGGCTCGGCGGCCATGCCGTACTCCACCCAAAAACCGGGAACCCACACCGCATCGGGAAAGCGGTCAAGCAAGCCGCGATGAATGTTGTACCATTTATCGGGCAGTAAAAAATAGTCCAGCGTGTTGATTCCGGCATAGCCGGGCAGCCACGGGCTGTCAACAATGAAGGCAACCGGCACTTGCTCCGGCGTTTCAAGCCGGGCGGCTTGTTTAAACTGTTTCCACGGGGTAGTTGTCATGTTTGGCCTCTGTTTTAGCGGGTGATATTTGGCAAAAACAAGAGGGACGCCACAGCGTCCCTTTGGGGTGGCAAATTTCTTCCGTCAATTGGCAGAAATACCGTCCAGTTCCAGTTCTTTGGCGCGGTGGCAGGCCACAAAGTGGTTTGGTTCGATTTCCTGCAATTGGGGCGTTTCCTGTTTGCAGACAGCCTCGGCAAAGGGGCAGCGAGGGTGGAAGTAGCAGCCGGAGGGCGGGTTGGCCGGGCTGGGAACGTCGCCCTGCAGCGGTATCATTTTGGAACGGACGCGCGGGTCGGCCACCGGTACCGCTGCCATGAGCGCGGCGGTGTACGGGTGTTTGGGCGTGTTGAAGAGGGCGTCGGTGGGCGCAATTTCGGCAATTTTGCCCACGTACATTACGGCCACGCGGGTGGAGATGTGTTTGACCACGCTCAAATCGTGGGCCACAAACAGGTAGGTTAATTTGAGCTGCTCCTGCAAATCCAGCAGTAAATTGAGCACCTGCGCCTGCACGCTCACATCCAGCGCCGAAACCGGCTCGTCGGCCACCACCAGCCGGGGTTTGAGCGCCAGCGCGCGGGCAATCACAATCCGCTGCCGCTGCCCGCCGCTGAAAGCGTGTGGAAATCGCTGCATATATTCGGGGCGCAGGCCCACCAGTTGCAGCAGTTCGGCCACCCGGTCTGCGCGTTCTGACCGGCTTTTAATACCGTTCACAAACATCGGCTCGCTGACAATATCGAACAGATTCATGCGCGGGTTGAGCGAGGCAAACGGGTCCTGAAAAATCATTTGCATTTCGGGCCGCAGCCGCCTCATTTCAGAGGCCGGCAATTGGGCAATATCCACGGTTGCGCCGGATTTAGCGCGATACAGAACCCGGCCCCCGGTAGGGTCAACCGCACGCAAAATACAGCGCGAGGTGGTGGTTTTGCCGCAGCCGCTTTCGCCCACCAGCCCCAGCGTTTCGCCCTCACGGATGAAAAAGTTGACGTCATCCACGGCGCGGACGTGCCCCACGGTTTTTTTGAAGAAGCCTTTTTTGATGGGGAAGTATTTTTTCAGCCCCTTCACGTCCAGCAGGGGATGGCCGTTGGTCGAATTAGTTGTTTGTTCAGTGTTACTTGTCATTGGGTCATTTATCATTCGATATTCGTCATTGGTTTGTTATTCATCATCCGTTTGTTTGTGGTACAGAAAACAGCTTGCCGATTGCGTATCGGTGACGGGCTGCAGGCTGGGCGTAGAGGTGTTGCACGTGCCGGGCATCATTTCGATGCAGCGCGGGTAAAAAGGGCAGCCCGCCGGGCGGTTGAACGGGTGTGGAATAGCACCCTCAATGGTGGGCAGCCGGCTGCCGGACTCGGATGTGACGGTGGGGATGGATTTGAGCAGCGCTTTGGTGTAGGGGTGCTGCGGATTGTGGAAAATATCGTCCACCGGGCCGGTTTCCATCACCCGGCCCAGGTACATCACCACCACAAAATCGGCAATTTGGGCGATGACGCCCAAATCGTGAGTGATAAAAATGATGGCGGCATCGTGCTGGGCCTGCAAATCGCGCAGCAGGTTGAGCACCTGCGCCTGCGTGGTCACGTCAATGGCGGTAGTCGGCTCATCGGCGATGAGCAGTTTGGGGTTGCAACTGAGCGCCATGGCAATCATGGCTCGCTGGCGCAAGCCGCCGCTCAACTCCCACGAGTAGGAATCGATGCGTCGTTCCGGGCTGGGCACGCCCACCTCGCGCAGCCGTTCAATGGCGATTTTGCGGGCCTGCTGCTTGCTGACCGGCTGGTGCAGCAAAATCGCCTCTTCAATCTGGTTGCCAATGGTGTGCACCGGGCTGAAGGCGGCCATTGGCTCCTGCGGAATCAGGGCAATTTCTGCCCCGCGAATCTGGCGCATCTGCTCGCTTTGGGCGTTTAGTTGGGTCAAATCGAGCATGGAATCGCCGTTGTGGCGGAACAGAATCTGGCCGTCCACAATTTTGCCGGGTTTCTGGATTATCCGCAGAATTGATTTGATGGTGACGCTTTTGCCACAGCCGCTTTCGCCCACAATGCCCACCACTTGCCCGGGGTTCACGTCAAAGCTCACGCCGTCAACAGCCTTCACCTGGCCTTCATCCAGGCTGAAGTAGGTCTTTAAATTTCTCACAGAAAGAAGTGGTTGTTGGTTGTTCATTGGTAGCTCATTTGGTCACAGAAAGTATGAAATATGGAGTACGGATTAAGGTGTGTCTGGCACGCCGTACTTCATCATTCATCATTCGTAATTGGTCATTCCGTTAGCTGTACGGGTCGGCGGCGTCACGGATGCCGTCACCCAGAATGTTGAGCGCCAGCACGGTGATAATCACCGCCAGGCCGGGCAGCAACAGCCACGGGGCCAGCGCAATCGATTGCAGGTTCTGCGCTTCTTGCAGCAGCACGCCCCAACTGATGGCCGGCGGGCGCATGCCCAGCCCCAAGAAACTGAGAAACGTTTCGTTGATAATCATCACCGGGATAGCCAGCGTGCTGGCGGCGATGATGTGGCTGTAAAATGTAGGCACCATGTGGCGGAAGATGACGCGCGGTTTGCCGCAGCCGATCAATTCTGCCGCCACCACAAAATCTTCTTCGCGTAGCGAAAGGAAGCGCCCCCGAACCTCGCGGCCCAGCGTGGTCCAGCCCAACAGCGATAAAATGATGGTGATGGCAAAGTAGGTTTGCTCCACCGACCAATCTCGGGGCAGCGAGGCGGTCAGAGCCATCCAGATGGGAATGGGCGGCAACGATTGCAGCAACTCGATGAGCCGCTGGATAATCAAATCGGTGGTGCCGCCAAAGTAGCCGGAAATCCCGCCCAGCAGGATACCCAGAAAAATGCTGAGCATCACCGCTATCAGCCCAATGGAGAGCGACACTCGCGTGCCAAACATCAACCGCGACCACTGGTCGCGGCCCAGCCGGTCCGTACCCAGCAGGTGGAACTTTTGGCCGCTGTCCGGGTTTTCTACCCCCAGCAAGTGAATATCGGTGGGAATCAGCCCCAGCAGGTTGTATTCAAAGCCGCGGGCAAACAGTTTGACCGGGATGATTTTTTCTTCGTCCGGCACCCACTCCATCATCAGCGTTTTTTGGTTGCGCTGGCCTTTGACATCCTGCACGTACAAAAATGTGCCGTCGCCGGCAAAAAAACGCAGGCGCTGCGGCGGGATGAAAGAGCGAATAGAGTCACTTTCGTGGGGGGGCAGGGTGCTGTAAAATTCCGGCAGCAAGGCAATGGTGGCAATGAAAATAACTACAATTCCGCTGACAAGCGCCAGCCGGTGCTTTTTGAAGCGCCACCAGACCAGCTTCCAGTTGGGGGCTACGTAAATCGCTTCGGCGTCGCGGCCGATGTCCGGCAGAACCACGGCGGCTTCATCGCCGGTTGGAGGCAGGTTTTGCGGGTCAGACACGGGAGGGGCCAGATTGGTGGACATAATTTACGAGCCCTCCATCCGAATGCGCGGGTCCAGCCAGGCCAGCAGAATATCAGAAATCATTGTGCCAATGACCGCCAGAAACATGTAAATCAAAATAATGGCCCCGGCCAGAAACATATCCTGCACAATCAGCGCCCGCAGCAGCAGCGGGCCAATGGTAGGCAGGTTGAGCACCGTAGCCACAATCAAACTACCGGAAAAGAGCAGCGGCAAATACCAGCCAATGGTGCTGACCAGCGGGTTGAAGGCCAGCCGCACCGGGTATTTCATTACCAGCCGCCATTCTGACATGCCTTTGGCGCGGGCCATTTCCATGTAGGGCTTCTTCAACTCGTCGAGCAGGTTGGCGCGCATGACGCGGGCCAGCCGCGCCGTCCCGTCGAGCGCCAGAATCAGCGCCGGCAGCCACAGGTGGCTCAGCAAATCCACAAACTTGTCCCAACTCCACGGCGCGTCTACGTACTCCGGCGAAAAGAGGCCGGTCACGCTGATACCAAAATATTTAAAGGCCAGGTACATAACCACCAGCGCCGTCATAAAGGTGGGGGTGGCTACCCCAAAATAGTTGAACACCGTAAAAAAATAATCCAGAAATGAATACTGGTGCGTGGCCGAATAGATTCCGATGGGGATGGCAATGGACCACGTGATGAGAAACGTGAAGACACCCAGCGCCAGGGTCAGGGCAAAACGCTCGCGGATGAGTTCATTGTTGGGCTTTTTCCAGTCCAGCGACACGCCCAAATCGCCCTGTAAAATGTTGCCCATCCATTTGAAATATTGAACCGTCATGGGCTGGTCCAGCCCGTACTGCTCGCGCAGGGCGTCAATCTGGGCCTGGTCCACCGCCGAGCCGGAGGCGGCCAGTTCGGCGATGTAGCTGGTCACAAAGTCACCGGGAGGCGCCTGAATCAAAATAAAGGCAATAATTGAAAAGATGAAGAGCAGAAATGGCAGCAACAGCAGCCGCTTAATGATGTATTGGGCCATATGCACAGCCTCGGATAATTACGAATTACGAATAACGAATGATGAAATCTGCCCGCGCAGAGGTTTAAACTGCGCGGGCAGATAGGAGTTAACAAAAGTTACTGTGCGTAGAAGAACTGCTCCGGCCGGGTGTCGCCGGGGGTGCGCAGCGGCCAGTCGTTACCGGCCACGGCGGGCACGTTGTGCAGATTGTCGTTTACCACTACCACACCCTGAACCATCGGGGTGAGGCCAACGGTGCCGATTTCCCAGACATTATCGGCCCAGACTTTAAAGAGTTCTTGGGCAATCTCAATCTGGCGGCCGCGGGCAGAAACCTTGCCTTCTTCAATCAGGTCAACCAGTTTCTTGATCTCGGGCGATGGTTCCACACCTTCCGCGCCGTTGGTTTTGTACCATGTGCCAACCAGCGGGGCAAAGGTCAACGCGGGGTCACTGCGCGGGTCAAACTTGGGCTGGCCGCTGAAGGGGAAGCCGGTAGTGTCTTCGTTCCAGATTTCGGCCATCAGTTCGTTAGCGGGGCGCATAGAGAAGTGGAGGGTGCGCTCGCGCAATTCGATGTGCGCTTTCACGCCCACGTCGGCCCAGTTCTGCACAATCAACTGACCAATATCGGGCCAGTTGGCAAAAGCCGGCACCACGCTGATTTCAATGTCCAGCGGCGAGCCGTCGGGCAGGGTGCGGAAGCCGTCGGCGTCTTTGTTGGGCAGAATGCCATCCAGAATTTGATTAGCCAGGTCCGGATTGTATTCGGTGTATTTAAAGGCCCACTCATCGCCGGGGTAGTAGGGGTGGAAGGGGGCCGGTACGCCCTGCCGGGCTTCGCCGATGCCAAAGAAGGCCAGTTCCTTGATGGCTTCGCGGTCAATGGCGTGCGAGAGCGCAATGCGGAAATCCTTGTTGCGGAACATTTCGCCTTCCGGACCTTGCCAGGTTTGGTTGAGCATAACCACGGCGTCCGAGCCGCCAAAGGTAGGCCAGGTAATCACGTGGTAGCTGTTGGCATCTTCATTTTGTTTGAGTACCGGGTAGCTGCTCATATTGATGTGGCGGCCTTGCATGTCAATTTCACCGGAGAGCGCCGCCAGGTTGAGGGCTTCTTTGTCGGCAAAGAAGGTGAAGCGGACTTCATCAATGTAGGGCAACTGGTTGCCTGCCGGGTCCACGCCCACGTAGTACGGGTTGCGCTTGATGGTGAACACCTGATCAGAGACCGAGGTGCCGCTGGGGGCCCAGGCGGCCATGCTGGGGCGCTTGCCGCTCAGTTGGGGCAGGGCTTCTTTGGCAAACAGTTCGGTCCAGCTATCAAAGCCGGCTTCGGCTACTTTGGCGTCCAGTTCGGCCTTGTCGGTGTAGTTGGGGTGGAACTGCTTCAGGTAGTGGGCCGGAACAAAAGCCAGGTTGTTGAT
>RFJF01000497.1 GCA_003695455.1 Chloroflexota bacterium | reverse complement strand
GTTCAATCAATTCATCTCGTCTTGACATACCTGAACTTTAACGATTTTATCGCTTTACGCAACTATAGCTCAATTAATTCCATCTGCTGAGTAAATACTTTGGATTTACGATTTACGATTGAATTCCACGCAACTCTCAACTCACCCAACTCACCACACGCCACAAACTCAATGACGAGCTACGAACTACGAACTACGATTGAAACTCACCACACTCACGCAACTCACCCAACTCACCAAACTCCACAAACTCTACAAACTCCACAAACTCTACAAACTCTACAAACTCGATGCCGCCACAGCGATTTGCCCCAGGCTGATGCCGCCGTCGTTGGGGGGAACGTGCCGGTGGAGCAGCACCCGAAACCCGGCCTGCCGCAACTGCCCGGCAACCTGTTCGGTGAGCCGCCGGTTCTGGAAACAGCCGCCGCTGAGGGCCACCGTCTCCTGCCCCACGTCCTGCGCCACCCGCACAATCGCCGCAGCCAGCCCGTTGTGAAACCGCGCCGATATTATCCCCGGCGAGGCCCCGCGCTGCAAATCGGCCAGCACTGCGTCAACCAGCGGCCGCCACTCCAGCCCCGGCGGCGCGTAGGGCAGGGGGTAGGCTCCCCGCTCGGTGGGGTCGGCGGCACACTCCAGCGCCATCGCCGCCTGCCCCTCAAAACTGACGCGCGGGTGCAGGCCCACCAGCGCGGCCACGCCGTCGAACAGCCGTCCGGCGCTGGTGGTGAGCGGCGCGTTCAGCCCCTTGTTCAGCATTTGCCCCAGCAGCCGCCGCTCCGCCGGCGAAAAAGTACGGATAGGCGGCAAATCATCCATCTCCAGCGCGTCTGCGCCGAACAGTTCCCACAGCAGGGCCAGCGCGGTGCGGCGCGGCTCCTTCACTGCCGCGTCGCCGCCGGGCAGGCGGAAGGGGCGCAGGTGGGCCGCCCGCTCAAAAGTGGCGGCGTTGCCCAGCAGAAATTCGCCGCCCCAAATGGTGCCGTCGGTGCCGAAACCGGTGCCGTCCCAAATTACGCCCAGCGCCGGCCCGGCTTCGTGATTTTCGGCCAGACAGGCGGCCAGATGCGCGTGGTGGTGCTGCACGCCCACCAACTTTATTTCAGGTTCGGTGTTTCCGCCGGCTGTTCGCCGTTCGCCATTCGGCATTTGTAATTGATCCAGCGCCCATTTTGTTGATAAATAATCCGGGTGCAAATCATGGGCGATGAGCGCCGGTTCGGCATCGTACATCCGCAAAAAATCAGCGATGACCCGCTCAAAAGCCGCCAGCGATTCGGCGGTTTCCAAATCGCCGATGTGCTGGCTGATGAACACCTGATTGTTGACGCTGAGGGCCACGGTATTTTTCAGGTGCGCCCCCACCGCCAGCACGGTGGGGATGTCGTCGCGCAGCAGAACGGGCAGCGGCGCAAAGCCGCGCGCCCGGCGCAGCAGCCGAATTTGCCCCTCAACGTGCCAGGCCACGCTGTCGTCCACGTGGCGCTCAATGGGGCGGTTGTGCAACAAAAACGCATCGGCAATGGGGCCAAGCCGCCGGGCGGCCTCGTCGTTGTCCGTGCAAATCGGCTCGTCGCTCAGGTTGCCGCTGGTAGCCACCAGCGCCCCGCCGAACTGGCGCAGCAGCAGGTGGTGCAGGGGCGTGTAGGGCAGCATCACGCCCAAATTGGGATTGTCCGGGGCCACATTGGGGGCCAGCGGCGCATCCGGCTGTTTGGGCAGCAGCAGGATGGGCGCTTCTACCGCTTGCAGCGCCGTTTCCGCCGCCGCCGAAATCTGTACCAGTGCGCGGGCCTGTTCGAGGGTGGCGGCCATCACGGCCAGCGGTTTGCCGGGCCGCTGTTTGCGTTCCCGCAGGCGGGCCACGGCGTCAGGGTTGGCAGCGTCGGCCATCAAGTGGAAGCCGCCCAGCCCCTTCACGGCCACAATGCCGCCCCGCCGCAAAATTTCTGCCGTCTTTTGCAGGGCCGTATCGCGTCCGCAAGGTTCACAGTTTTTTGTTAATTGCTCATTGTTCATTGCTAATTGAACTTGCGGGCCGCAGACCGGGCAGGCGTTGGGCTGGGCGTGAAACCGACGGTCCGCCGGGTTGTCGTACTCGGCCTGACAGGCGGGACACATCCTGAATTTTCGCATAGTGGTATTGGGCCGGTCGTAGGGCAGGGCGCGGATGATGCTGAAACGGGGGCCGCAGTTGGTGCAGTTGGTAAACGGGTAGCCGGCGCGGCGGTCGGTGGGGTTGAGGATTTCGGCCAGACAATCGGGGCAGGTGGCGGCGTCCGGCAGAAGCAGGGCAGTTTTGGGGCCGTGGTCATCGCTGTGCCGGATATCGAACTTCGCGTAGCGAGTAGTGAGGGCAAGTGGAGTGGTGGTCAGCCGGGTGATGCGGGCCAGCGGTGGTTTTTCGGCGGGCAGGCGGGCCGTAAATTCATCCAGCGCGGCCTGTGTGCCCTGGGCTTCAATGAACACGCCCTGCGAATTGTTGATGACCCAGCCGGTCAGCCCCAGCTCGGAGGCCAGGCGGTAGACAAACGGCCGGAAGCCGACTCCCTGCACCGCGCCCTGAATTTCAACCCGCAGGCCGCACAGCCCGGTTGCCGGAGAGGTCTCGCCCAGCGGCAATGTTGCGGCCCCCACTACCCGGCGGCCTGCGTGGTCAGCCAGTCCAGCCACGGAGCCAGGCCGTCGCCGGTTTTGCTGGAAACGATGAAAATGGGCGCGTTGGGGTTGACCATCTGCACCCCGCGCCGGAAAAATTCAACGTCAAACTCAAATACCTCAATCATATCGGCTTTGTTGAGGATGACCACATCTGCCGCCACAAACATTTTGGGGTATTTATACGGTTTGTCGTGCCCTTCCGGCACGCTGGCCACC
>RFJF01000496.1 GCA_003695455.1 Chloroflexota bacterium | reverse complement strand
GTTCAATCGTAAATCGTAAATCGTCAATCGTAAATCAATTGGGTTGGGTGAGTGTGGTGAGTTGGGTGAGTTAATAGAGTTAATAGAGTTAGTGGAGTTAGTGGAGTTGGAGTTCAATCGTAAATCGTCAATCGTCAATCGTAAATCAATTGGGTTGGTGGCATTTAACCCTTGTTCATTGCTAATTGCTAATTGATAATTGTTCATTGGTTTCACAGGTGGCGCAGAAGCTGGCCGTAGGCGGTCATTCGTTGTTTGCGCAGGGCGCGGCGGTGGCCGATGAGCCACTTGGCAGATTCTTCGGCCCACTGAAAGGCAAAGGTGACCCACAAAAAGAGCCGCAGGGCAACGGCCCATTCGCCGCCGAGCCACTTCTTCGCGTAGCGAAGTTTGCTTTTCTGGAAGCGCAGGGTTCGTGCTGCCAGTGCCTGCTCGCTGGATTTGCCTTCAAAGTGAGTTACGCGGGCGGTTGGCAGATAGTAAACCTGCCAGCCGGCGTTGGCGCAGCGGCGACACCAGTCGGTTTCTTCAAAATACATAAAATAATCGGCGTCAATGGGGCCAACCTGCTCCCACGTTTCACGCCGGATAAAAATGGCCGCGCCCACCACCCAATCTACCGGCCGGGTTTCATCCGCCGGTTGGCCGGCGCAGGTGTAGTACCGGATGTGCCGGTTGCCGGGAAACCACTGCCCCAATAGCGTACTCTCCCAAAACAGTGTGCCCGGCGTGGGAAATCTCCGGCGAGAGGATTGGAGCGTGCCGTCGGGCCAGCAAAGCTGCGGGCCAACCGCGCCAACCTGGGGATGCGCGTCCATAAATTGCACCAGTTGGGCCAGCGAGTCGGGAGCAACCACCGTATCGGGGTTGAGCAGAAACAGGTAGCGGCCCTGCGCCAGTTCAGCGCCGGCGTTGTTGCCGCCCGCGTAGCCCAAATTTTGGTCGCTGGCCAGCAGGCGTACCTGCGGAAATTCGGCAGCCACCATTTGCGGACTGCCGTCGCCGGAGGCGCTGTCTACCACAATGATTTCGGCAGAGATTTCCGGCGCGGTGCGGCAGGCCGCCTGCACCGAGTGCAGACAGTCGCGCAGCAGCGCTTTCACATTCCAGTTGACAATAATGACGGACAGGTCCATGGCCGGGGCGCTAGAAATCTCGCGTCACGGTGTAATCGGCAATGGCGTGCATGGCGTCGCGGTAGGGGCCGGCGGGCAGATGGGTGAGCGCCGCCTGGGCCTGCCGCACGTAGCGCACCGCCTCTTCCAGCGCGGCATCCACACAGCCTGAGGCGCGGATTTTTTCCACAATATCCAGAATTTCATCGTTGGTAACGCGCTCGCGGCGCACAGCTTTGAGAATGGTGGGATGATTGGGGTGCTGCCGGTTAAAAATCATCACCGGCAGGGTGGCAATGCCTTGCCGCAAATCGTTGGCCAGGGGTTTGCCCACCTGTTCTTCATCGCCCCGGAAATCCAGAATATCATCAATAATCTGAAAACCCATGCCCAGATTGTACCCAAAATCGTACAAGGCCTGCACTTCAAGGTCGGAGGCGCCGCACAGAATGCCGCCGCCTTTGGTGCCGGTGGTAAACAGCGAGGCGGTTTTGGCGTAAATACGCTGCCGGTATTCTTCATCAGTGGGGACGTTTTTGTGGCCGTCGTTGAACAGTTGGTTCAACTCGCCGCCAACAATAATCATCAGCGTTTGGGCAAACATGCTGACAATTTGCGGGTCGCCGGTTTCTGTGGAGAGTTGGGCCGAGCGGGCAAACAGAAAATCGCCGGTGAGAATGGTTGCGGCGGGGCTCCAACTGACGTTGAGCGTGGGCATGCCGCGCCGGAAGAGGGCGTTGTCAATCAAATCATCGTGAACCAGGGTGGCGGTGTGCAGCAATTCGACGGCCGCCGCCAGTGAATGGGCTTTGTCCACATCTACCGGGTAGAGGTGGGCGGCCATCATGGTCAGCGCCGGGCGCAGCCGTTTGCCACCGGCCCCCACCAGATAATCCACCACCGATTGCAAATCCTGGTGCCGTTCCGGAATACCGGAGCGCATTTTGTCTTCAACTTTTTTAATATCGTCTGCAACAAGGCTTAGCAGCCCGGCTGATTGTGACATTGAGTACCTCTTTTTAATTACGAATTACGAATTACCAATTGTCAATGAACAATGAACAAATTTTAAACTCACCCAACCCAATTGATTTACGATTTACGATTGAATTCCAACTCCACCAACTCTATTAACTCCACGAACTCAACAAACTCCACAAACTCTATCAACTCTGCAAACTCAACCCGAACAGGCGGACGGTGTTGGCAGTGAGGTGTTGGGCCATGCTTTCCGGTGAAAGCCCGCGCAACTCTGCCATTTTTTTGGCGATAATTTGAACCCGTGCCGGTTCGTTGCGTTTGCCCCGAAACGGGTGCGGTGACAGGAACGGCGCGTCGGTTTCAACCAGCAGGCGGTCCGGCGGCACGGCGGCGACCACATCCGGCAGGGCGCGTGAATTTTTAAACGTGACCGGCCCGCTGATGCCAATGTAAAATCCCAGCGAGACGGCCTCTTCCGCCATGGGCACATCGCCGGAAAAGGAGTGCAGCACCAGCCCCGGATGGTTGCCGCCCGCGCCCCAGTCTCGCAGAATTGCCATTGTGTCGGCGGCGGAGTCTCGCTGGTGGATGATGACCGGCAAATCTAGCTCCACGGCCAGCGCAAGCTGCTGCTCAAATGCGCGCTGCTGGACAGGCCGGGGTGTTTTGTCCCAGTAGTAATCCAGCCCGATTTCGCCGATGGCAACAACGTTGGGGTGCGCTGCCAGCTCGCGCAGTTGCTCCAGCGCCGCCGGGCCAAAACCGGCGGCATCGTTGGGATGCACCCCCACCGCCGCGTACAGATTTTCAACGGCATCAGACATTGTAACTATCTGGCGGCTATCTCCCAAATTTGTACCCGGATTGATGAAGGCCGACACGCCGGCTTGCGCGGCGCGGGCCAGCACATCGGGCAAATCATCCGCAAAGGCGTCAAAAATCAGGTGGCAGTGCGAGTCGATCAGCATCAGATGCCTGCCAGTTCCCGGCCGGCGGCCAGCAGCTCTGCGGTGCGCTCGCCGTGGGTGGTTTCGCAGTAGATGCGCAGCAGGGGTTCGGTGCCGGAAAAGCGCACAATCAGCCAGCCACCGTCCTCCAAATCAAAGCGAAAACCGTCTACAGTCAGCCGCCCGGTCACACGCAACCCGGCCAGCCGGTCCGGGCGGGCGGCCTCCATGCGGGCCAGTACCGCCGCGCGCTGGTCGGGGGCGTAGGTCAAATCAATCCGCCGGTAAAAATGCGGCCCGATTTTCTCGAACAGGTAATCTACCAGCCCGCTCAGGCTGCGCCCGGTGACGGCCATAAAATCGAGCAGGAAGAGGCCGGAGGCAAAGCCGTCCCGTTCCGGAATGTGGTCGCCGTAGGCGTAGCCGCCGCTTTCTTCGCCGCCAAAAATAGCGCCCACATCTACCATTTTGGGGCCAACATATTTAAAGCCAATGGGCGTTTCATGGACGGGCAGATTGTACGGCGCGGCCAGTTTGTTGGCCATCGCCGTGCAGGTGATGGTGCGGACAACGGGGCCGCGCTGCTGCCGCACCTCAAGCGTGTAGAGCAGGAGCAAAGCGTACAGCGTGAGCGGGTTGACAAAATTGCCGCGCTCATCCAGCACGCCAATCCGGTCGGCGTCGCCGTCCGGGGCAAAGCCGACGTCCACCCCACCGGCCTGCACGGCGGAAATGAGGGGTTGCAGGTTGTGGGCCAACGGTTCCGGGTTGTACATACCCGGAAAATTGGGATTGGCTTCGCCGCGCAGTTCGGTGACGGTGGTGACGCCGCCCGCCAGCAGTTGCGGCCACAAACCGCCGCCTGCACCGTGC